>CAIUKP010000112.1 GCA_903899675.1 uncultured Bacteroidota bacterium
CATTCAGTAAATCTTCATACCGTAGTGGAACGCGGATGTCTGGTTCGAGTTGTAAATTTTCTGTGGGCCGGTTTTCTTTACCCAGGGTAGCTACCATAGGAATTCCAAAAACAATTGTAGGGTCTATTTGTGTTTCCCACCATACGGCTGTTCCGGTTCCAGGTACAGGCATACCAATTAGGGGCCCCACCCCGCTCGCCTTGTATACATAGGGGAAAATAAAAGCATCGCTGTAATTTCCCTCCCCCATTAACACACAGCTAGGCTTTTGCCATCTGTCCATTGGCTCGGTTGCCGGAACCTTATTTCCCTGCGGTGCAAATTCAAGATAGGTTTTACCACTGAATAAAGTAAGCAGGTCGTTGTGTAACCAGCCTCCCCCATTAAAGCGGGTATCTATGATGATGGCTTTTTTGTTTTTATTTTTTCCCATCACCTCATCAATCACCGACCGATAACTTCCGTCGTTCATACCCTGCACATGCACGTAGCCGATGGTACCCCCACTGATTGAGTCAACCAGTTGATACATTTTGCGGGTCCATCTTTTATAGAGTAAGGCAGATTCTTCTGCAAAGCTGATGGGTTTAGTGCTTTCTTCCCAGGCATTGCCTTGGGCATCCTTTCCGGATAGTAAGGTAAACTTGCCTGCTTTTCTGTTGAGTAACCGGGCCCAATCATCGGAACCGGAAACAGATTCACCATCTATTTTCTCTATGATAGCGCCAGATTTGATTTTACTATTTACACGATCTGCCGGTCCTTCTGCAATCACTTCCATCACTTTAATGCCTTTTCCTATAAAGCTTTCATCATATAATAAACCCAATGCTGCTGTATTATCTGGATTTACAGGTTGAGGAGAATAACGGCCTCCCGTATGCGACCCGTTTAATTCTCCCAATAGTTCACTCAACAACTCTTGAAAATCGTAATTGTTGCTAATATGGGGTAAAAATTTACTGTACGCATCGTGGTACATTTTCCAGTTGATTCCATGAATCGTAGGATCATAAAATTTCTCCTTTACTTGTCGCCAAGCATGTTCAAAAATATACGCTCTTTCTGCGGCTTGGTCTAATACCATTTCCGTATTGAAGGCAATGGGGGTGCTTTTGCCAGCATCATCTACTTTTAATAATGAACCGTTATTTACTACAAATATATTTTTACCATCTTTTGAAATATCCAGCTTGCTGCCACCTGCGCCTAATTTGGCTAAAATTTTAGTTTCTCTGGTGCGGGTATCGCTCATCCAGAGATCGTACCCCTTTTCAAATGCCGCCAGGTAATAAATTTTACTGCCGTCGGGCGTAAGTGCATAATCGCTGATGGAGGCGCTGTTGATGGTAAGTCGCAACTTACGGGTTTCCATGCCGCTAAAATCTTGTGTCCACTTTACCCCCGAATCTTTTTTGGTTTGGGTTTTCTGTTCTTTCTGTAAAGCATATTCATCTTTGGTCAGTCGAAATTCATCATATGCGGCATCATCCAAAAACAGGGCATAGATATCTACTTCGCGATTACCTTGGTAGGCCAGGGATCGTCTGCCGTCTTTATTATTTGCCCAGGTGAGTATTTTTCCTTCCATACCCCATTTGGGATTATTTTCACCGAATCCGCTGTTTATGGGATGAAGTATGGATGCATTTCCTACAGAATTGATTACTGCGGTGTGCGCACCCCCAAAACCGAAATATTGATCATCGGCCAACAGATATTTACCATCTGGGCTCCAACTAAAATCGAGGTCACCATCAGAGTAACTATAATTTCTGCCGGCGGGCAATAAAGTGCGCGACTGGGCAGTGGCAATGGTAAATACTTTAAGTAC
>CAIUKP010000113.1 GCA_903899675.1 uncultured Bacteroidota bacterium
GCTGCTCTCGTCAACTTGCTTTCTTTGGTTTCTGATCCTGATCTATATCTTTTTCGATCGCAGGATTGACAACTGGATCAAAAGGCAGCGCAAGAAAAATGAAGATTATGCAACAAGGCATACCGTGGGCTGATTACGTTTTCCATGATGACTACCAACTCAGGTCTCTTGAAGCTCTAGATAAATACATACAACAATATAAGCACCTGCCCGAAGTACCTACCACAAAAGAAGTGAATGAAAATGGCTTAGATGTAGCAGATACCCAAGCTCTGCTGTTAAAGAAAATTGAAGAATTGACTTTGTATATGATTGAATTGAAAAAAGAGAATAGCAACATAAAAAAAGAATTGGAAATGGTTAAAAAGTCGGTTAATAAAAAACAGTAATTCCATGAAAAAAATAAGTTTATTAGTTTGTTTAGTCCTTGTTTTTTTGAATGTCGATTCGCAGTCACTTTCAACTACTCAAATGCAAAATGCACGAGCTACTGGATATGCTGTGATCGCATCCAGAAATCCTGGAACTAGTTTTTCTGTTTTAATGATTCCATGGGACGGAATAAATACGCTGGAATATAATGCGCAAAAACAGATTAATTCAGGATGGCATGCGCAAGCAGCTATAAAAGGAAATTACTTTTATCAAGGATTTGATGGAGTAGATTTTACATCATATAGCAGTGTTTTGTTGAGTCAAGAAGAGTTTGATGCCTATAAGAATGTAGGAACGCAATGGTGGATAGCATGTAGTACCTTGCCTCCATTTAGTAACTCTGGTTTAAAAATTAGTTCAAATGGCTCTGCCACGATTACTGCCACAGATAATAGTGGAAATCGGACAAATCCCTTTAATGCGCTAACGATTACAGCTGATAATCCTAATTATCCATATGACAATTTTGGCGGAAGTATCTTATTTAAAAATAGGAGCTACACAAATGGTATAGTTAATAGTTCAAGAATTAGAAGTGTTATTTATGATAATGGAAATAATTTAGGTGGTGGTCTATGGTTTGAGACTACTCAGACAGCAGGTTCAAATCTAACTCCATCTATGGTAATCAATAATTCAGGCAATGTGGGAATAGGTACTACAAGTCCGCAGAGTATATTAGATGTTGTTACTCCTTCGTATGGTTATGCAAGTTTTGCTTCTCAAATGGGTGTAGGAGGTTGGTCGGGAATTCATTTTGGGTACAGAGAGAATAATTCACTTTATAGAAAATCTGCTATAGTTTTTGAAAGAACTGATAATAGTGGTGGAGGGGGAAATGCAGCCGGGAAAGTTCATATTTTAAACGGGCCCTCATCTGGTGCAGGCTCTGCTACACTTAGTGATGCTAAACTGACTATTGGAGAATTAGGTAATGTCGGGATTGGTACAATGAATCCATCCTTCAAACTTGACGTTGCGGGATCCGGCAGGTTTAGTAGTACAATCAAATCATCTGCACATATAGATAATGATGCTAGAAGAATCCTTTCTCCAGAAGGCGGGTCATTTGTTACAGGAAATTCAGTAATTAACGGTGCTATAAAAATAAAACTTCCTGCTGCTCAAAATAATTCGAGCACCATGATGATGTTTCGTGTGAAAGTTTACCAGTACAGTACCGGAATGTCGCATGAATTTCAAATTGGTGGATATAATTACAATATGGGCAATTGGTACAATGTATTTGCAACCAATTTAACTGATAATGGATCTAATTTTAATATAAGATTCGGATACGATGGTACTTCAGATTGTGTATGGATTGGTGAAACAAATACTAGTTGGGCTTATCCTCAGGTGTATGTTACCGATTTCCAATCTGGATATGCTGGAATTTCTGATGAATGGGCAAAAGGGTGGAATGTTTCTTTCGTTCCATCTTTTGATAATGTTGAACAGGTTAGATTGGCCGCACAGGTTATTACTTCCAATAATATTAGTTCCTATGCAGGAAATGCAAATGGTACTGCTAATTATATTCCAAAATTTACTTCTAATACTGCTTTAGGTAATAGTGCCATTTATGATGCTGCGGGCAACGTTGGAATCGGAACCACCGCCCCCGGCCCCTATAAACTAGCCGTTGAAGGAACTATCGGCGCAAGAAAAATGAAGATTACTCAACAAGGCATACCCTGGGCTGATTATGTTTTCCATGATGACTACCAACTTAGGTCTCTTGATGCCTTAGATAAATACATACAACAATATAAGCACCTACCTGAAGTTCCTACCACCCAAGAAGTAAATGAAA
>CAIUKP010000114.1 GCA_903899675.1 uncultured Bacteroidota bacterium
AGTAATGCCGCTGAATTCGCCAGCCGAGGGGTGACTGTTAACGCGGTTGCGCCCGGATTTATCGCCACAGAAATGACCCAAGAATTAGAAAGTGAGGCGATCCTTCGCTCCATTCCCCTAGGCCGAATGGGAAGCACAAAAGAAGTCGCCGGTGTCGTCCGTTTCCTTGCCTCTGACCCCGCAGCAAGCTACATGACCGGCCAGGTGCTGCAGGTGGATGGCGGCATGGTCATGCGCTGAAACAATCACCCTGGGCTCCGCCTAATACCGTCCGCAATGGGCGGACAAAGGTCTGGACATTTTTTCAAAACTGTCCTTGACAAGTAAACAAATTTACACTACAGTCATCGTCGATTGGACAATGCAGCAAGCCTGTCCAAATCCCGAACCTATTTCATGGATCCGACCCAGCCCGAATCAGCCACCTGGCAAGGGCAAAAAGTGCTAATTACTGGGGGAGCCGGTTTCATCGGTTCCAATTTAGCGATCCGGGCAACAGAACTAGGAGCCGATGTCACAATTATAGATAGCCTCATCCCTGAATACGGTGGCTGTCTATATAATTTAGAAACCATCAAAGACAAAGTAAGGATAAATCTATCTGACATAAGGGATGGCTTTTCCCTGAGACCATTGATTGAGAATATCGATATTTTATTCAACTTGGCCGGCCAAACAAGTCACATGGACTCGATGAAAGATCCCCATACAGATTTAACCATCAACTGCATGGCCCAACTCAATTTGCTGGAAACCTGTCGTCAATTTAATCCCAATATTCGAATCATCTTTGCAAGTACGCGTCAAATTTACGGCAAACCCACCTATCTGCCAGTCGACGAAAATCACAATATTAACCCAGTTGACATCAATGGCATCCACAAATATGCAGCTGAGCTTTATTATGGTCTTTATGGTAAAGTCCATGGCATTCGTACTTGCATCCTTAGACTGACTAATACCATCGGTCCGCGAATGCGAATCAAAGATGCAAGGCAAACCTTTGTTGGCATATGGATTCGTCAACTACTTGAGGGGCAACCCATTGAAGTCTGGGGTGGTGAACAACTAAGAGACTTCAACGATGTGGAAGATGTTGTGCAAGCAATGCTAATCGCTTCTCAATCTAGCGACTGTTTTGGTCAAATCTTCAACCTAGGAAGCGAAGAAAAAGTTAGCTTACTGCAGCTCGCCAACATGTTGCAAGAGCTAAACGGAAGCGGCGATATAAATATTATGACATATCCTCCGGAAAGAAAGAAAATTGATATTGGGGATTACTACTCCTCTTTTGAACAATTTAGAACGATGACCGGTTGGGAACCTGCCCGATCCCTTGGAGAAACCCTGCGAAGGACCCTAGACTATTATTCAGATCATCTTTCGTATTACATCTAAGCCAATCCCGACGTTCCATGAGCCTCCAAGACAGGATTAATTTCCCTCAAAAAGACACTGAATTCCATCAAGCTCTTGTTGATAGTGCCCTACAAAGTATGCTTAGCAGTGGTCAATTAATTCTAGGACCAGGAGTCAGGCAATTCGAAGCTGATTTTGCTGAATGGTTATCTCGCGATCATGAATCGGACCATTGTATCGGCGTTGGAAATGGTACAGATGCACTTGAGTTGGCCTTACGTGCTGCAGGGGTACAAGCAGGTGACCATGTTGCTGTCCCATCTCATACAGCTTATGCAACGATTGCAGCAATTTTAAGAATTGCCGCCATTCCCGTTTTCATCGATGTTCAAAGCGATCGACCTGTAATCAGTCTCGAAACATTAACCCATACCCTAGATACCTGTGACACTATTAAAGCTGTGATAGCTGTTCATCTTTATGGCGAAGTTTGCGAACTAGAAACAATTCAGGCCTTTTGCAGACTAAATCATCTAGCCCTTATTGAAGATTGTGCCCAAGCAACGGGAAGCCTCTATCATAATTACCGTGTAGGGACCTTTGGTGATTTTGCCGCCTTCAGCTTCTATCCCACCAAAAATCTAGGTGCTATGGGGGATGGAGGCATGCTGGTTGTTAATCCAAGTATGAACAAGGATCAACTAGAAAAAATCAGACAGATGCGATTTTACGGTTGGAATAACCATAGGGAAGCGGTAAGCTTTGGAGTTAACAGCCGACTCGATGAATTTCAGGCCTTATTATTATCTGGAAAACTAAAAGAGCTTGACTCACAAATTCAACGACGTCGCAAACTTGCAGCTCTATACAATTCCGAACTAGCAGGGTACCTTGGTCATCAAATTATTAGCTTGCCAACAGAGCAAAGCCATTGGAATCATAGCTATCACCTATACGTTATTCAATTAAAATCCAACCTAAGGGACAGGCTCCTCGAAGCTTCAAAGAAAGCAAAAATACCCTTGGGAATACACTACGCCTTACCATGCCACAAACATCCCTATATCATTAACAATTACCCCAGTCATCATCCACTAAAAAATACCGAGAAAATGGTTCAAGAAATATTGACACTTCCACTCAACCCCTATCTCAAATCCAAGGATATCCGAACAGTTTGCGAGTTTATTAAACATATTTTTTCTCAATAGATCTATGAGCATTATTGAGTCAGCCAACTTCTTCCCTTGCCATAAATACTTAACATGAATCGGACAAAGTACGGATTTAGCATGGTAATTCCACTCTATAAGAGTGAATCCAGCATACCAGATTTGATAAAACGCCTAGAAAACTTATCTATTGTAGAGAGCTGGAATGTGGTCTTTGTAGACGATGGCAGCCCTGACAATACCTATCAAACCATGAAAAATATGCTGCAAAATTCGCCATTAAATGCGATTCTTGTACGTCATACCCGCAACTATGGCGAACATAATGCCGTATTAACAGGATATCGACATGCCAGTGGTGAATATATTTTGAATTTGGATGATGATCTTCAAAACCCCCCAGAAGAAGCACTGCGCATGCTTCAATACGCACGGGACAATAATTTGGATGTTGTCTATGGAAATTATAGGAGCAAAAAACATGCTAGCTGGCGTAATATTGGTAGCTTATTCGCTAACATTACTGCTAAATTTCTTCTTGATATTAATGGTACTGAATATTTATCAAGTTTTCGCTGTGTCAGCTTTCATATTGCAAAAAATATCGCCGATTACAAAGGTCCATATGTTTATATAGATGGCATACTCTCCCAGCTCACTTCATCCATATCAAGCCTAGATGTTCAACATGATCAAAGATTTATGGGTGAAAGTAATTATAATATGCGCCGTTTAATAAGATTATGGCTGGTTATTTTAACTGGCTTCTCACTGATGCCCTTGCGAATTGCCATATTGATTGGAATCTCTACTGCTCTGCTAGGGGCATCAGGGTTAGGCTATGCGTTAATTTCAAATATTTTTGAAAAAAATCAAATTCCTGGCTGGACTTCAATC
>CAIUKP010000115.1 GCA_903899675.1 uncultured Bacteroidota bacterium
GATATCAAAGAAAAAAAACTTACCCTGCCCCTTATCTATACACTCCGGCACTGCCCTGCCGATGTAAAGCAAAAGATCATTTATATAGTAAAGAACCAAAACAAACGGCAGGATAAGGTGAAGTGGGTGATTGATCAGGTAGTTCAAACGGGCGGCATCCAATACGCAACAGAAAAAATGTTTGCCTTTCGGGATGAAGCTTTGGAACTGCTGAATCGTTTCCCACCTTCCGATATCAGAAATGCATTGGAAGAATTGGTACGTTATACAACCGACAGGGCATACTAATGGAAAAAAGATGGAAAATAGCAACGGCCGCTTCTGAGGAAGTGGAGGCACTGCAGCGCAGCTTGCAAGTACATCCCACCATTTGTAGCATCCTCGTGCAGCGCGGATTGAAAACCTATGAAGCCGCCAAAGCATTTTTCCGACCACAATTGAGTGAACTGCACGACCCCTTTCTGATGAAAGACATGCACAAAGCAGTTGAACGCATTCTTCGGGCATTTGAAAACCAGGAAAAAATACTGATTTATGGCGACTACGACGTAGATGGTACCACCTCCGTGGCTTGCATGTTCCAGTTTATACATGCATTGCATCCCTTATCCGATTTTTATATCCCCCATCGCTATCGGGAGGGATATGGCATTTCACAGGCCGGCATCGATTTTGCCGCTGAAAATAATTTTTCGCTGATTATTACGCTGGACTGTGGCATCAAATCAGTAGACCTGATTGAGCAGGCAGCATCCAGAGGCATTGATTGCATTGTTTGCGATCACCACCTGCCGGATGCAACACTTCCACCAGCCCATGCAATACTCAATCCCAAACAAATCGACTGCCCCTATCCCTTTAAAGAATTATGTGGTTGTGGCGTGGGATTTAAATTGATTACTGCCTTATCTAAACAATTACAATTACCCGATTCAAATTACCTGCAATTTCTCGATCTGGTAGTTACGGCTATAGCTGCCGACATTGTTCCTATCTATGGCGAAAACAGAATTCTTGCCTTCCATGGAATGAAGCAGGTAAACGAAAACGCATGCGCTGGAATTCGCGCACTGCTAAAATTATCGGGCGTACAAAAAATATTACACATTCAAAATCTGGTGTTCATTATCGCACCCCGCATTAATGCAGCCGGCCGAATGGATGATGCCCGAAAAGCTGTACAGTTATTTTTGCAACCCGATGTAGCTTCTGCCATGCAGTTTGCAGAACAATTACAGGTAAACAACGATGAAAGAAGAGAAGCCGATAGCCAGATCACCATCGAAGCCCTGGAATTAATTAAAAACGACCCGTACCATTCAGCTAAAAAATCAACCCTAGTTTATAAAGAAACCTGGCACAAAGGCGTGGTAGGGATTGTAGCAAGCAGATTAATTGACACCTATTATCGCCCCACCATTGTACTTACCAAAAGCGGCGACTATGTAGCGGGTAGTGCCAGAAGTGTGGCAGGATTTAATTTGTACGAAGCCATCCATGCCTGCCGGGAATGGCTGTTGGGTTACGGGGGACATTTTGCAGCCGCCGGCATGACCTTGCTGCCCGAGCACGTGGGTTCTTTTGCAGCCGCCTTTGAAAACGCCGTAGCCAAGCAGATTACCCCTGAACAAGAAACACCGGAAATATTAATTGATGCCGTTATTCATTTCAGCGACGTGAAACCAGCCTTCTTTCATATTCTTCAGCAAATGGAACCCTTTGGTCCGGATAATATGCGGCCACAATTTTTGGCCAGAAAAGTAAAAAACAAGGGATACTGTAAACTCGTAAAAGAGCAGCATATCCGATTTGTATTGCAACAAGATAATACCACCCTGCAGGGAATTGGATTTAATATGAAACAACTATTCCCCCTGGTAGAATCAGGAGAATGGCTGGATGTGGTTTTTACCATTGATGAAAATGAATACAATGGCAATATTTCCCTTCAACTGAAAGTGCTGGATGTAAAAGCACATGTAGCATAAAAAAAGGCAGCCGAATATTTACGACTGCCTGTATTCTTTATCAATTAATCCTCCATTACTGCATCATAGTTACACTTCGCTTGATGAAGGCCGTTAAATCGTTGCCTTTCAATAAGCCCTGAGATAACAAGGCCAAATCTGCCAGACTTCTTACGCGATTTTTCTTCACCGTTTCATCTGCTTCTTTTAATAAGCCGGCAAAAATGGGGTGATTGCCATTAATGGTTAAAGTAACTTCATCCGGCATCTGTGCATAAAAAGCCGTCATGCCGCCACCGCTGGCTCCCATATCCTTCATGCGCCGCATAAACTCAGGACGGGTAGCAACCACCGGATCGGTATCAACACTCAATCCCACCACTTCAGTAGTAATATGCAAATCGGCCACTTGCAGGGTAAACAATTCTTTTAACTGCTCAGTTTCTTCTTTGGTAAGCACCGAATCAACCGTTTCCTGTTTATCAATCAGATTGTCTACGATATCAGCATCTACCCGAACAAAGGAAACCTGTTCCCATTTCGATTCCATCGTATTGATGAAAGCTGCATCCACCAACGTTTCCATCTTAACAACTACATAGCCTTTGTTTTTACAGGCGGTGATATACGCATCCTGCTGAATGGGCTGGGTGGTGTATAAAACTACCTGCCGGCCTTCTTTATTTTTTTGGAGTGCCTCTGTAGCTATTTTGTATTCTTCCAGGGTATGGAATTTTCCGTCGGTATCTTCCATTACCATAAACTTATTCGCCTTTTCTAAAAACTTATCGTCCGTCATCATACCATACTTCACAAACAAGCCCAAACTTTCCCACTTATCTTCTAATGAGCTGCGTTCGTTTCTAAAAATCTCATCCAGCTTATCCGCCACTTTTTTGGTGATATGCGCATTTATTTTTTTCACATTCGGATCTCCCTGCAAATAACTTCTGCTCACATTCAGTGGTATATCCGGACTATCAATTACCCCCTGCAATAACATCAAAAATTCGGGCACAATATCTTTCACTTCATCCGTTACAAAAACCTGATTGCAATAGAGCTGAATTTTATCTTTCTGTATTTCGTATGAATGTTTGATTTTGGGGAAATACAAAACTCCTGTAAGGTTAAACGGATAATCTACATTCAAATGAATCCAGAATAATGGGGTTTCATTGAA
Source organism: uncultured Bacteroidota bacterium (assembly GCA_903899675.1). Classification (GTDB taxonomy): domain Bacteria; phylum Bacteroidota; class Bacteroidia; order Chitinophagales; family Chitinophagaceae; genus Sediminibacterium. The sequence goes on from CAIUKP010000115.1 coordinate 3,151, forward strand.
GGGATATAGTTCTTTGTAAAATTTTTCGTAATCTTCCTTGGTAAGGTCCGAAGGTTTCTGAATCCATAGGGGTTTAGGATTGTTGATGGATTTATCTTCTGCTGGCTTTTCCTGCCCAGCCTCGTAGAAATAAATGGGGATAGGCAAAAACTTACAAAAACGCTCCAGAATTCCCCGAACACGGGCGGCTTCTAAAAATTCTTTGCTCTCTTCATTGATGTGCAAAACAATTTTAGTTCCTCGCTGATCGTAATCTACTTCGTATAATTCAAACTCGGGACTACCATCACAGGTCCAGTAAACACCGGGGGTGCCTTTGTGACTTTTGGTAAAAATCTCTACTTTATCGCTCACCATAAAAGCACTATAGAAACCCAA
>CAIUKP010000116.1 GCA_903899675.1 uncultured Bacteroidota bacterium
AAGAATTGTTGGCAAAAGTTACTGTAATTGCCAGTCGTGTGAATACCACAGTAGACAAGCGTATTTTTATTACCCTGCAAACCCAGCTGAATAATTTGATGAATACACGTAAGTGGACGAACGACGTGTTTCAGCAAAATGAAAAACTTGAATGCAGCTTTATTCTCAATATAGAGAGCATTGTTGAACCCAATGTTTATAAAGCAACACTTACCGTACAGGCAGCTCGACCGGTTTATAATAGCAGCTATCAGTGTGCATTGGTAAATTTTCTGGATGCTGAAGTAACATTTAAATATCAGGAGTTTCAACCGGTTGAATTTAATGAAAGCCGAATACAGGGCAACGATCCGGTAGCGGCAAATCTAACCGCTATTTTTGCCTATTATGCATATATGATTATCGGATTAGATTATGATTCTTTTTCTCCAAAAGGGGGGGAGGCATTTTTTCGGAAAGCCCAGAACATTATAAATAACGCACCTGAAGGCAAGGGTTTAAGTGGATGGCGTGTTTTTGATGGGTTACGGAATCGTTACTGGCTCAATGAAAATTTGATTAATAACCGGTACAATATCGTACACGATGTTATTTACTCTTATTATCGTGCCGGTATGGATAAGTGGTATGATAATGAGGAAGAAGCACGTAAAAATGTAATGCAAAGTTTAATTCAGTTACAGGCATTTAACAAGGAAAATGCCAATACCATGATTTTACAGTTTTTTATGCAGGGTAAAATGCAGGAATTGATTGCATTGTTTAAAAAGGGTACTCCAGAAGAACGATCCCGGGCTATACAGGTTTTATCTGAGCTAGATATTATTAATGGGCCTGCTTATAAACAGCAACTGAAGTAATTGAACGCATCCCATTTGGTAAATACGATTTCAGAAAAACCAAATGATTAGAATAAAACATAAGGTAAATCTATTTCGATGAATATACGTTGGCAGGTTCTTTTTTTTCTAATAGCAACAGGCGGCTTACTGGCTGCTTGTAATGGAAATGGCAAAGAAAAACTGCTCAATATCAATCAAATGAAAGTAATCGTGTGGGATATGTTAAAGGCCGACGAATTATATACAATTCAACAGGCGAAAGATAGTACCCTGCGCATACAAAAAAAGAATCTGGTGTATTACGAAAAGATTTTTGCCTACCATAAAATTAGCCGATCAAGTTTTTATAAGTCATTTGAATATTACGAAGCGCATCCCCCAAAAATGAAAGAGCTGCTAGACTCGCTCGATCAATATGCAACCCGAGAAAGAAACCGTTCTTTTATGCGATATGGCCAGAGTGGAAGTACTTCGGGGAAAAGCGCTTCTGTGGATAGTTCCCGCAAACCATAAACAATTGAGGTTTTAATTCGTAGCGATTTGTACATTTGTAACTTAAATAAATATATATGAGCATTCAAATTGGCAGTCCAGCCCCCGATTTCACTTTATACGATAGTGAAAAAAATAAAGTTTCTCTTTCTTCATTTAGAGGTACTCCAGTGGTGATTCTATTTTTTCCGGCAGCATTTACTGGTGTTTGTACCAAAGAATTATGCAGTGTTAGAGATAATCTAGCAGTATACAACTCTAGTAATGCTACAGTACTAGGTATCTCAGTAGACTCTCTATTTACATTAGCCAAATTTAAAGAAGAGCAACAATTAAATTTCCCGCTATTAAGCGATTACAATCGCGAAGCTTCTAGTGCTTTTGATGTTTTGTATGATGTTTTCCCTGCTTTCGAAATGCAGCGAGTGAGTAAGCGGGCTGCTTTTGTAGTAGATGCAGCTGGTAATATTCAATATGCAGAAACCTGTGCTACCCCAGGTGATTTACCCGATTTTGCGGCCATACAGGCTACCCTGGCCTCGGTTTAAAATACTTAATAAAACATTACACTGTTAAAATTGTATCGAATCTTGGAAGTAAACCAACATTTGAATATTTTAGCAGTGTAATGTTATCCTTGAAAAGCCATATTCTTCTATATGCAGTGCCATTCATTTTTTGGCTGAATGCAAATCCAGTGCCCCCGGTTATGGAAAATGGTTGGGGAAATCCTGAAAATAAGATTATACAAATGTATCCTAACCCGGCTACCACTGTAATTAATTTTACTTTTCAAGGAAAGGTTAGTCAACAACATATCTTACAGATATATAGCTTCATCGGAAAAAAAATGTACGAAACTCGCGTGCAGGATACGAAGCTAACGGTACAATTGGATGAAAATTATTACAGGGGTATTTATGTTTATCAATTGCGAGATATCGCAGGCCGGCTAATTGAATCCGGAAAATTTCAAGTGATTAAATAAGTAGGTAATTTTATTACCAGTTGCTGATTTCTGCAATTAAAAATTTCAGGTAATGGGTATTTTCCATCCCCCAGATGATAGGATGGTCGCCCGATTGATGCCTGAAACTAACCTGCCTTACTCTTTTGCGTGCATCTTTTGCAGCTGCTTCTATGGTTTGAAGAAATTGCTGGGCAGATACCAGATTCGTGCAACTGGAGCTTACCAAAAATCCTCCGTCTTTCAACAATTTCATACCCCGAAGATTAATCTCCTTGTAACCGGTTAGTGCTTTATTAATATGCGTTCTACTTTTGGTAAATGCCGGTGGATCGAGCATCACTACATCAAACTGTTTCCCTTCTTTGCCCCATTCTTTTAGGGTGTCGAATGCATTACTACACATAAATTGGCAACGATCTTGCAAATGATTGAATGCCGCGTTTTGATTGGCCCGCGCTACGGCCTGTTCCGAAATGTCAATACCCAATACCGATTTCGCTCCATAGTGCGCTGCATGTACTTCAAATGTGCCGGTATAGGTAAATACACCCAGCACATCTGCCCCTTTTACAATGGAGGCGATTTCGCGGCGATTATCTTGCTGGTCTAAAAAATAGCCGGTTTTTTGGCCATTCGCAATATCAACTGAAAATTGAAGCCCATTCTCTTCAATCATAATATCCGTATCGAAATTGCCATATAAAAACCCTTTTTGCTGGGGCAATCCCTCCAATTCTCTAACCGGCACATCATTTCTCTCATAAATTCCCTTAGGAGCAAAAATCGAAACCAGCGCTTCTACAATAGCAGTTTTCCATTTGTCCATGCCCAGCGACAGGGTTTGAATTACCAGGTAATCATTGAATTTATCAATGATGAGGGCAGGTAAATCGTCTGCTTCTCCAAAAACCAATCGGCAATTGGTGGTATAGCCCAATTTTTTCCGGTAATTCCAGGCTTTTAAAATGCGTTGATGAAAAAATGCCCCATCAATTACCTCTTTTTTGTCGCGGGTAAGCAAGCGAACCATGATCTGGGATAAGGGATTTACATAGCCCTTTCCGCAAAATTTTCCGTTATGATAGAACACTTCAACAATGTCGCCCCCCTGTATTTCTCCTTTGGTACTGGCAATTTCATTGGCATATATCCAGGGATGCCCATTGGATATGCGGGGTGCGATTTGTTTGTTTAAAATCAGGGAGGTCATTAACAAATATACAGTAACCGCGGTAACTGATCATTTCTTGTACTATTTCTCTTAGAAATCGCAGTTGCGACAAATTTTCTGCCATTTTTTCGCTTTTCTTTGCCTCGGCAACATTTTTGACAGATAGGGTGTATAATTTATAAAAGCTATGAATGCGCAAGAAACCCAACCAAATGAGGGAATAAATGACAATCCGGGTGAAATGGAGTTAAATGCTGACGAAAATGCAGCCGGAACCACCCATTTGACTGAGGCGGTTACGAATGAATCGGAAATTGAAAAATTAACGGCAGATTTGCAGGAGCAGAAAGACAAATACCTCCGTTTAATGGCCGAGTTCGACAACTTTAGGCGCAGAAATGCCAAAGAGCGCCTAGAATTGATTCAAACGGCCTCAAAAGACGTAATTGTTTCTTTGTTGGAAGTGCTCGACGATTGTGAGCGGGCTGAAAAGCAGTTAACTGCATCCGACGATATTGCTATGCAAAAAGAGGGAATTTTACTGGTTTTTAATAAACTCAGAACCCTGCTTCAGCAAAAAGGGGTAAAAGCAATGGAGAGTATACATGCCGATTTTGATGTAGAAAAACACGAAGCGATTACAGAAATTCCTGCCCCAAATGAGGTATTGAAAGGAAAAGTGATTGATGAAGTGATGAAAGGATATTATATGCATGATAAAATCATCCGTTTCGCGAAAGTAGTAGTTGGAAATTAAAAATTAACCCCCTCCCTTAGTAGGTAATTAGAAAGAAAAATAAATCGCATGGCCGCAAAAAGAGATTTTTACGAAATATTGGGCGTTACAAAGTCTGCCTCTGCAGAGGAGATAAAAAAAGCCTATCGAAAAGTGGCTATGCAATTCCACCCCGATCGCAATCCCGGTAATGCGGAAGCGGAAGAAAAATTTAAAGAAGCCGCTGAAGCCTATGAAATATTAAGCGATGTGGATAAGAAATCAAAATACGATCGATTTGGCCACGCAGCATTTGGTCCTGGAACGCAAGGTGCGGGTGCCTATGGTGGGCGCATGAACACGGAAGATATATTTAGTCAGTTCGGTGATATTTTTGGAGATGATGTGTTTGGAAGTTTTTTTGGTGGCGGAGGCGGCGGAAG
>CAIUKP010000117.1 GCA_903899675.1 uncultured Bacteroidota bacterium
GCAGTGCGATATAATTTTTCTTTCGCGAGAAAGGGGAGAAAAGTATTGTTTTCATCATCCGGATGTGCGGCGATATACAATACACTGCCCAGCACATTCAGCTTTTTCATTTGCTGATAAATATCAGCGCTGGTATAGGTTTGATAGGTTTGTGCGATTACCTGTGCTGAAAAAAGAGGGAACAGCACAAAAATCAGTCCTACCAACTTAGCAATCATTTGTTTCTTCATAATACGGATAATTCCTTTTATAATATAAATTCAATACAATTATCGTCCACTTAAAAAAACGGCATTTGCAAACAACATTTTGCCATTTTCCCAAAAATTTCTGAACAGGGGATCTTCGGCAAAATAAATTACTTGTCCGGCACCTATTTCCTGCACTCCGATAGACAATACATCTTTCAATTTATTCTTCACCTGAACACCTACAAACCCTGCCTGGTAGCCGTCTTTTTTCAACACACCCACATTCCATCCTTCTTTCAGAAAATCATATTGCGGACCATCCTGCTTGAGTGTGAAATAAAAATTGGGGTATCCGAATGCCAGTGGATGCGTATTGTCTAATTCTACGCGATAGATAGCCCCGGGAACAGAGCCAGATAGGGATTCAGGTTCTGCATCGGCATATTTTTTAAGGGCTGCATACTCGTTTTTATCGGTTGTTTTATCATTCTTTATTTGCAAACCCCAATCACCCGCGGCCATATAGCCCAGTGCATTTTTAAGGGCGATGATTTTACCCCCGCTTCGTACAAACTCTTTCAGTTTTTCGATACTCGCTTTATCGCTGATAGCCCGATAGTTTCCATCTGGCAAAATCAATACATTATAATTTTTTAAAGAAATGCGCGACAAATCGGTGGCATTGATTAAGGAGAGTGGATAACCCAGTTGCCGTTCAAAATAGTGCCAGATTTCACCGGAGCTGAGCGAAGTAGTTTGATCTCCGGTAAGCATAGCCACTTTTAACTGCGGAAGAACTGCTTTTACGTCTGGCGAACCAAAATCAATTCCTTTATCCATAAATCCGGTTTCCACTCCCTCTGGTTGAGCTTGCAGTTGTTGGCAAATTTTTTGGGTAAGCTGATTCCAGTTATCGGGGTTGCCGGTTTTGATAACAATTAATGTTCCCCGGTCGTATTGCTTATTCTGATAGGTAAATGGCTTTTCTGCAAAACGCACTTTGATGTTTTGTTTTAATAAAGCAGCCAGTACTTTGGATGATTGAAACGAGCTGTACGGGATTAATAAGCCATACTGTGCATTCGCGGTTGTAATAGATTTTACTTCGAGTTGTGTTTCTTTGATATCTAGCTTCTCCTTTACCCCATAGGCTTTGATACCGAATACATAGGGCAGCGACCAGGCGGTGATATCATAGGTATTAGAATCGGTTACTACCGTTTTGGGTTCTAATAAAACCCTGGCCAATACTGACCGGGTTTGGGTGCCACTTACGGCAATATGATACCCTTCATTTACAAAAGCTTCTTCCTTTCCGCTGAAGTACTGATATCCCTTCCAACTTGTATTGCTAAGGGTTCCAAAGCTGATTTGATTTAATTGCAGTAACTCTTTAAGCGCATTCAGTTTATTTTCATCAGAACAGGTAAGCACATAGGTTTTATATTCTGCTCCTTTTCCGGAACGGGCATCATCAAAAAATTGTTGAAATTCTTTCAACAATTTGCCCTGATTGGCAGCAGAAATTTCTACAGTAGATATACCGGTAGTATAGTGATGCTGGGCTCTGTCTACCAGGGTTAATGTATCCATATCGCCTTTTAAAATTCCCAATCCGGCTCTACCTCCGCCGGCTTGCTCGTACGTCATTCCGATTGCGCCATTATAAATTGGATAAGTATCTCCATAGGAAGGATAGAGCAAATCATATCTTTCTTTGGTATAAAACAGCCAACCATTTTTATCAAAATATCCTGCATTGTTTTTTCCAATCTGAAGTTGAAAATCCCGTTGCCATTGGGTAATTGCTTCATGGTAGGGGGCAGCTGCAGGAGCAAAATAGTAGGGTCCGTTGATGCCTTGCTCATGAAAATCTACATGAACCTGGGGCATCCACTGGTTATACATTTTCATGCGTTGCCGGGTTTCTACCTGTGTTTGCCAGGCCCAGTCTCTATTTAAATCGAAATAATAATGATTCACCCTTCCACCCGGCCAGGGTTCTGCATGTTCACGAACAGCAGGATCGGGGTTGTATTGATCCCCTGCCACTGAATTATACCAGTTTACGTAGCGGTCTCTCCCATCTGGATTGATGCAGGGATCCATAATGATGAGGGTATTTTTTAACCAGTTGTTTACTGACTGATTTTCGGGATTAGCTAACTGATAAAGGGTAAGCAATGAGGCTTCCGTGGAGGAAGATTCATTGCCATGCACATTGTAACTGAGCCAAACAATTACAGGCATATCGGCTGGTTTGGCATTCTGTTTACCCGATGCCAGCGCCAGGTTATTTTGGCGGATGCTTTCTAAGCGCTGCAGATTTTCTGCAGAACCAATAAATGCAAGCATCAGCGGTCTGCCCTCATTGGTGGTGCCATAATTCGCGAGTTTTACGCGATTGGGTTGTTGCGATGCCACCAATTTGTAATAATCCATTACCTGGTGGTGACGGGTAAAATGGGTACCAATCCTATATCCGAGAAATGATTCGGGGGAAGTAATGGGTTGGCCGGATACTAAACCCAAGGCAAACGAGAAAAACAAACATAAAATTAACCGCATATGAGAATAAATGAATGGTTGATAATGGATACCCCCTCTAAAATAGAAGTGTCGTATAGTCGGTGAAAATAAGCAAGAATTTTGGGGCTGGAAAGCCATTTTTTACCAAGTTAATCACACTCGGCCAACAATACCTTTTTTTAATGTAAAAAACACTAATTTTCTGCCATGAGAAAACTACTTTTTATTTTGGGCTTATGCTTGGTTGTATTTCAACTGGCAGCCCAGCAATCTGGCTCTTGGGTTGGCCCCGGAAAGGAAATAGATCCTTTCCATTATACTATTGTAAAAAATGCAGTGTTTAACAAAGCAGCCGTTGGTTCGGCGCATCCACTGGCCAGTTTGGTGGGAGCCACTATTATGAAAAAAGGGGGCAATGCATTTGATGCAGCTATTGCAGTACAATTAACACTGGCAGTAGTATATCCCGGTGCAGGGAATTTAGGGGGAGGAGGATTTTTACTTGCCCGCAAAGCCAATAAAGAACTGGTAGGTATTGATTATCGGGAGGCAGCCCCTGCCCGAGCCAACCGAGATATGTATCTAGATAAAAATGGACAGGTACAAATGATGCTATCACAGCAAGGTCATTTGGCATCCGGCATACCCGGAACGGTAGCGGGCTTATTTGCTGCCATGGAATATGCCAAACTGCCCTTTAAAACCCTCATTCAACCTGCCATTGAACTAGCTGAGCATGGTTTTGTGATTTCCGAAAAGGAAGCAGCGGGATTAAATAGTACCCGCGAATCGTTTCTGAAAAATAGTACCCGACCTACTGTATTTGTAAATGCAGAAAAATGGAAAGCCGGGGATACCCTCATTCAAAAAGAGTTGGCTGGCACGCTGCGCCGGATACAAAAAGACGGTGCTGCCGGATTTTATCAGGGGGAAACTGCCCAATTGATTGTGGAAGAAATGAAAAGAGGGAATGGAATTATAACCATGGAAGATTTGAGTAACTATACCGCCAAATTGCGTAAGCCATTGGAATTTACCTATCGCGATCATCAGGTAATTAGTTTCGCTCCGCCGAGTAGTGGGGGGTTATTGGTAGGACAAATGCTAAAAATGATTGAGAAATATCCGGTAAAAGAAATGGGCTTTCAAACGCCCAAGAGTGTGCAATTAATGATTGAAGCCGAAAGAAGGGCTTATGCCGACCGCGCAGAGTATATGGGCGATCCTGACTATTTTCCGGTGCCAGTAAAAACATTGCTAAGCGATGCCTATGTAACGCAGCGGATGAGTGATTATGTTGCCGACAAAGCAGGTAGCAGCAGCAATGTAAAAGCGGGTATCATTAAAGAATCCGAACAAACTACGCATTTGAGTATAATGGATGCCGAAGGGAATATGGTAGCTGTAACCACTACGCTAAATGGAGGATATGGCAGCAGAACGGTAGTGGGTGGTGCCGGATTTTTAATGAACAATGAAATGGACGACTTCAGTGCCAAACCCGGTGTACCCAATATGTATGGAGCAGTAGGTGGTGAAGCCAATGCCATCGCACCCGGAAAAAGAATGTTAAGTTCGATGACGCCTACTTTGTTATTAAAAAATAACAAACCATTGCTGGTTGTAGGTACTCCCGGTGGAACTACCATTCCAACATCCGTATTTCAGGCAATAATAAATGTGGTTGATTTTGGTATGACTGCCGACGAAGCGATTAATAAACCCAAGTTCCACCACCAATGGCTGCCGGATGAGGTAGCGGTGGAGAAAGATTTTGATGCCAATACCAAAAAAATGTTGCAACAGATGGGCTATAAGATAACAGAGAGAGGGTCGATTGGCAGAACCGAAGCGATTTTAATTAATAAAACCGGCAAGCGCGAAACTGCCGCCGATAAAAGGGGCGATGATTCGGTTGCAGGATATTAAGGGCTAGAGTGAGGGTGAGTAAGGTTTCGGTCCGCTGGACCTAAGGAAAGTTCCCCGTGTAGTTTCCGATTCGCCTTTGGCGAAGAGGAACTGCACGGCAGGTGTGCAACATTTGATGTTTGAAACTATATTTCAATTATACTGCGGAGAACAAAGACTATTCGGTGAACATTTACATCCTTCAAAATGGTAATTGTAGGCCAACTTGCTACTTTATTGCTCCCAATTATTAAAGAAAAAGACTCACATATGAATGATAATCATGCAATTATCATTCATATATAAATAAATTACATAGAATGAATAAAACAGCCAAAAAAGACAAAAAATGGAATGTCCAAATTAATTTGTACGTATAGATTTTGTATATTTGTACGTAATTAATATGATATGGATACCAAACTCACCTTAAAGCTGAATCAGTCGATTATTGAAAAGGCAAAAGAATATGCCAAAGAAAATAAAACCAGCATTTCGAGTTTGGTAGAAAACTATCTATCACAAATCACCCAAGAAAAAAAATCGGATAACAACATCAGCCCATTGGTGAAAAGTTTGTCGGGAATAATAGATTTGCCGGAAGAATTCGACCATAAAAAAGGATATGCCGACTATCTCACTAATAAATACTAAGTATGGAGCGGGTTTTTGTAGATACCGACATTATACTCGACTTACTTGCTCAACGGGAACCCTTTTATCCATATGCGGCAGCCCTATTTTCAAAAGCAGATGAAGGAAAATTAAAAGTATTTGTTTCGGCTTTATCCTTTGCAAATCTGAATTATATATTATCCAAACAGTATACTGCTGATCAGGCGAGAAAAAAGCTACTGCAATTTAAAACACTGGTATCGGTACTTCCCGTAAGTAACAAAACAGTAGACCTAGCACTATCCTCCAATTTCAAGGTCTTTGAAGATGGATTGCAGTATTATACGGCAGTTGAACATTCATTTCCAATCTTATTAACCAGAAACATAAAAGATTACAAAAAGGCCAA
>CAIUKP010000118.1 GCA_903899675.1 uncultured Bacteroidota bacterium
GATTGATATCGGCTTCGAACACCAGCATACCCTGCTGATGATGGATGAGCCCACTAACCACCTCGACGTTGAAATGATTGAGTGGCTGGAGAATTACCTCAATCAAGAAAGAGTTACCCTACTGCTGGTAACCCACGACCGCTATTTTCTGGATGCCGTTACCGAAGAAATTTGGGAACTGGAAAGAGAAAACCTATACGTATATCGTGGAGACTACGAAAATTATATGGAGAAAAAAGCGGCCCGACTGGAAAGTGAACAGTCCAGCATCGACAAAGCCCGCAACCTCTACCGCAAAGAACTCGAGTGGATGCGCAAGCAACCTAAGGCACGGACCACCAAAAGTAAAAGCCGGCAAGACAGATTTTATGAGGTGGAAGCGAAAGCAGGCCAAAAATTAGAAGACCATCGGGTGCAGCTCCAGATAAAAATGAGCCGCCTCGGGGGTAAAGTGGTGGAGATGAAAAAAGTGAACAAAAGCTACGGTCCTAAGCAACTGGTGAAAGGATTCGACTATACGTTTAGCAAAGGTGAAAGGGTTGGTATCATTGGAAAAAATGGGGTTGGTAAATCTACCTTTCTCAATATGCTGCAACTCGCGGAGCCGCCCGATAGTGGTAAGATTAATGTAGGTGATACGGTAGTGTTCGGTAATTTTTCGCAGCAGGGATTGGTGTTTAAAGAAAATGTGCGGGTGATTGAATATGTAAAAACCATCGCCGAAAATTTCCCCCTCGCCTCTGGAGGTAGCTTAAGTGCAGCGCAATTTTTGGAACTGTTTTTATTTACGCCCGATAAGCAATATACCTATGTGGAATCATTAAGTGGGGGTGAGAAAAAACGATTACAATTATTAACCGTATTATTTGCTAACCCAAATTTTCTCATTTTAGATGAGCCTACCAATGATTTGGACCTGCCCACCCTGGCAGTGTTGGAAAGCTTTTTGTACGATTTTCCGGGATGTGTGCTGATTGTTTCGCACGACCGGTATTTTATGGATCGACTGGTAGATCATCTGTTGGTATTTGAAGGGGAAGGGGAGATTCGTGATTTTCCGGGTAACTATACGCAATATAGAATCTGGTTAAAAGAAAACGAAAAGAAGGATAAGAAATGGGAGGAACTTACTGAGAAGAAGTCGGCCGGATTGTCGGTGGATACGATTGTGCAAGCGAAAGTGGATACCCCTGTGGTTGCGGTGGTTAAAAGAAAGATGTCGTTTAAGGAAAAGCGGGAATGGGAGCAGTTGGAAAAGGAACTGGCTCGGTTGGCTGCAGAGAAGGAACGCATTACCTTGGAAATGAGTACGGGAAATCGCAGCTTTGATGAACTGCAACAGTTGAGTGCTCAATTACTTTCTATTCAAGAAACAACGGATAACCACGAGCTTCGCTGGCTCGAGATGAGTGAACTGAATCCGGGATAAACTTTACCGGAAACTGATCAATTCTACATCAAATACTAATGTGCTATTGGGGCCTATCTGAGCACTTACCTGACGATCTCCATACCCTAAATGCGGGGGTATAAAAAATCTCCATTTACTGCCGGTGGGCATCAATTGTAATCCTTCCGTCCAGCCTTTGATTACGGCTGACAAGGGGAAGGTAGCTGGTTGTCCTCTTTGTACGGAGCTGTCGAAAATAGTTCCATCTATTAATGTTCCATGGTAGTGGCAGGTTACCTGATGGGAGGCCAGGGGTTTTTCACCGTTGCCTTGGGTGAGGATTTCGTATTGTAATCCGCTGGGTAAACTGACTACCGTTTCGCGGAGGGCATTGGTGGTTAGAAATGCTTGTCCGGCTTGTAGGTTGGCGGCGGATTTTTCTGCTTTTTGTTGAGCGAGGATGTCGGAGATTCCCATGGTGGATTTTTTGGTGAAGATAGGAAGAAAGATGGAGCCACGGATGGCACGGATGAACACGGATGGGCCACGGATGGAGCCACGGATGGAGCCACGGATGGCACGGATTTTCACGGATGGGGCCACGGATGCACGGATTTATGGATTGGGGGGGAGGAGTTTTTCGATTTGGAGGTAGAGGTATAGGTACATCATTCGTTCGCGGTAGGTGATGAGGTTGGTTTCGGTGGCTTGGTGGATGAGGTGGAGCCATTTTTCCATGAGCTGGGGGTTGAGGGTGTTGGGTGTGGGTGTAGTTTGCATGAGGAATAATTTAGGGGTTAATACGGTGGAAAACAGGTACTAATTCGGTTGGTGAGTTGATGCGCGATCACTTATTTAGTGGTTGTTATTCCGGATCAAATTTAGACTGTAGGCTAACAAAAAGGCCTCCGGAAATCACCTATTTTCTAATGAATTTATACCTATGAGATTGATTGAAAGATTACAGTATTTCTTACGTGAGGAGGGCGTTACGGCCTATGCATTTGAGCAGAGTTGTGGTTTATCGAATGGATACCTAGCTAAGCAACTGCGAGGGCGGGGATCGGTGGGGTCGGATATTGTAGAGAAGATAAAGTATAACTACCCTCAATTGAGTATTGTTTGGCTGGTAACCGGTAAAGGGACCATGCAACTGCCACCCCTCCCAACTGGTAAAGAATTGGTAGAAGTGGAACTGGCCGAAGAACAGGCATTGTTTTATACGGCTAAAGATGATGTAATACATTTGTTACATCAACAGATACAACAGTATCAATCGGTGATTGAACACAAAGACAAAATCATCCGCTTGCTCGAAAGAAATGTAGCAACACGGCGCTACTAGAAAGGCACCATCATCACTGAGCCATTCCTTTATTAGGCATAGGCAGCAGTAGGCTCGCAGGTACAAACCAGGTTGCGGTCGCCATGGGTATTGTTAACACGAGCCACGGAAGGCCAGAATTTATGTTGCGTTACATACCAGAGCGGGAAAGCAGCTTCCTGACGGGTATAAGGGTGCAACCATTCATCTGCACAGATTTCTGCTTGGGTATGCGGCGCATTTTTAAGTGGATTGTCGGTAGCATGGGCAGTACCCTTTTCAATCGCCATTATTTCGGCATGAATAGAAATGAGTGCATCACAGAATCTGTCTAGCTCGGCCTTGTCTTCACTTTCAGTTGGCTCAATCATGATCGTTCCGGCAACGGGGAAACTCATTGTGGGTGCATGGAATCCGTAGTCGATTAATCTTTTGGCTACATCTTCTGCTTCTACGCCGGCGGACATTTTAAACGGACGCAAATCAACAATAAACTCGTGCGCACAAGTGCCGTGTTTGCCGGTGTATAAAATTTTATAGTAGGGCTCTAGGCGTGCCTTCATATAGTTAGCATTCAGAATGGCATATTCAGTGGCGCGTCGAATACCGGCTGCCCCTAACATGCGGATATAGCCATAACTGATTAATAAAATGCTGGCAGAACCATAAGGAGCCGCACTTACCGCACCCGACTGATTGGCTACTGCAGGCAATGCCGGATGGCCAGGGAGGAAGGGCGCCAACTTATCATTTACACAAATAGGTCCCATGCCTGGGCCACCACCACCATGCGGGATGGCAAATGTTTTGTGGAGGTTGAGGTGACAAACATCGGCACCTATCATGCCCGGACTGGTGAGTCCAACTTGGGCATTCATGTTTGCACCATCCATGTAAACAAGACCACCCTGATCGTGTATCAATTGACAAACTTCGCGAATGGTTTCTTCAAATACGCCATGGGTAGAAGGATAGGTAACCATCAGTCCGGCCAGGGTATCTTTATATTGAAGGGCTTTTTGGGTAAGGTCGGTCATGTCGATATTTCCGGCATCATCGCATTTTACTACCACCACTTTAAATCCTACCATTACAGCGCTGGCAGGGTTGGTACCATGGGCACTGATGGGTATCAATACTACATCGCGGTGTTGATTGCCATGGTGCTGGTGATAGGCACGAATGGTGAGCAGACCAGTATATTCGCCTTGGGCACCGCTATTGGGTTGTAAGCTGCAAGCAGTAAAGCCGGTAACCTCGCAGAGATATTGGTTGAGCTCTTGAATTATTTGTGCATAGCCTTTGCATTGATCGGCAGGTGCAAATGGATGGAGTCCACCAAATTCGGGCCAGCTAACGGGCATCATTTCGGTGGCTGCATTCAACTTCATGGTGCAACTACCTAAGCTAATCATGCTCGTATTTAAGGAAAGATCTTTATTTTCTAATTGTTTGATGTAACGCATCATCTGACTTTCACTACGGTGCACATGAAAAACAGAGTGGGTTAGATAAGCGGATTGTCTTACTAGTTCATTGGGCAACTGAATTTCGTTAGTGGGAGTAATTGCCACAGCTGATTTTCCGGCGGCGGCAGCAAATATTTGTACTAACAATTCGATATCAGCAGCGGAAGTGGTTTCATCGATACTGATACCAATTAATTCCTGATCGAAGTAGCGCAGGTTCACGCCTTTTGATTCAGCTTGGTCACGAAGTGATTGATGAGCAGTACCCCGTATGCAAAGGGTATCAAAATAATGGGAATTCAGTTGCTCATATCCTAAAGAAGTAAGGGCATTCGAAAGCGTATGCGCAAAGAGATGAATTCTTTCGGCTATTGCTTTTAATCCTTCCGGTCCGTGGTAAACGGCATACATAGCGGCCATATTCGCCAGCAGGGCCTGGGCCGTACAAATATTGGACGTGGCTTTTTCGCGTTTGATATGTTGTTCGCGGGTTTGCAGGGCCATGCGAAGCGCCCGGTTGCCCTTGGAATCAATACTTACCCCAATTAATCTTCCGGGCATACCTCTTTTAAAAGTATCCTGGGTAGCAAAGAAGGCAGCATGCGGTCCGCCATATCCCATGGGTACCCCTAATCTTTGGGCACAACCAATGGCCACATCAGCCCCTAATTCGCCGGGAGGGGTTAATAAAGTGAGGGATAATAAATCAGTGGCAACTATTACTAAAGCACCTTGTGCATGCACTTTTTGGATAAAGTCGGCAGGGTTTAGAATCGCACCGCGGTTATTGGGATATTGCAGCAGGGCACCAAAGTAGCTGGCATCAATGGTGGCACTCGTATAATCGCCCGTAACAATTTCAATACCCAAGGGCTCGGCACGGGTAATTAATACTTGTAAGGTTTGTGGAAATACCTGCTCATCTACAAATAACTTGGGCTTTTCGGCAACATCTCCCTTATTGATATGGTGGAATATCATTGCCATAGCTTCCGCAGCGGCAGTGGCTTCATCTAACAAAGAAGCATTGGCAATCGGCAAACCAGTAAGATCCGTAACCAGGGTTTGAAAATTGAGCAGACTTTCTAATCGTCCCTGCGAAATCTCGGCCTGGTAAGGAGTATATTGGGTATACCATCCTGGATTTTCAAAAACATTCCGCAGAATTACGCTCGGGGTGATGGTTCCAAAATATCCCTGTCCAATAAAGTTTTTGAACACCTGATTCTTGGCAGCTATCTCCTTCATCAATTGCAAATAGACAAATTCAGTAAGCGGCGCAGGAATCACCAGTTCTTTTTGTATACGGATAGACGACGGTATGGTTTGTTGTATCAGTTCTTCTAATCCCGAAACCCCAATGGTTTGTAACATCTCACGGGCATCTTGCTCACGGGGACCAATGTGGCGACTTTCAAATTCGGGGGCGTTGGCGGAAGGGAAATTACTCATGTAAAAAAATATAATATGATGTTGTTTGTATCCTCCGGATTGTCCGGCAGCGCAAAGTTACTATCCTTATGGGTAGATTTTGTTGTTTTGTTGAAGATGGGGAAAGCATGTGAACTTAATGCATCCAC
>CAIUKP010000119.1 GCA_903899675.1 uncultured Bacteroidota bacterium
CATTTGCTGAGTAGCTTTCATGATAGGTGCTTCTTTCTCGGCTTCGTCATTCGTTTTGCCAGCAGCTACCAATTCCTTTACCTGCAACTTAAATTCATCATTAAATTTTACGTAATAATCACCTACAAAATGGTCTCCTTTGGTATTGGTAGAAGCAGGAGTTGCGCCATTGCCAAATAGCTGCCAGGCAATCATACTTTTACAAATATGGATACCCCGGTCGTTTACAATGCAGGTTTTAATCACCTCATTTCCGGTCGCTTTCAGAATAGCCGATAAGCTACTGCCCAAAAAATTATTCCGCAAGTGCCCCAGGTGTAAGGGCTTGTTGGTGTTAGGAGAGGAATATTCTACCATCACCCTTACCGAATTATTGGGTTGGATACCAAAATCCGATTGGGCATATTGGCTCGTTACAAATTGTTGCCAATAGGTATCGGGTATTTCTAGGTTCAGGAAGCCCTTGATGATATTGAAAGATTGAAATAAATGCGGATGTTGACTAACTAACTGACTTCCTAGGGCTTGCCCTAATGCATCCGGTGATGTTTTGAGGGATTTGACCATGGCGAATAAAACAACGGTATAGTCGCCGGTAAATTCGGGTTTGGTGGCATTCACCAGAATATCTTCTGGCTTCAGTACCTGTTCGTATAACTGCAATAAGGCCTCGGCGGCGGCAACTTTTATTTGATGTACTAAACGCATGAATTGAACTCCTCTGGGTGCAAAAGTAATTAATTAACTCCTACCTTCGCGTTTCGTTATGATGAAGTTACATGAATTCATCCGGGGGCTTATCTTGCAGGTAGTGGATGCTTTTTATCCACTATTCAAATCCTTTATGCCCCTGCAAACCTTCCGCTATGCCGCTTGTGGCGGATTCAATACCCTACTGGATATTGTTTTGTTTTACTGTTCCTTTCATTTTTTGTTACACGAACAGCTGGTTCATTTTTTAGGCTTTACCATTTCGGCGCATATTGCCGCTTTTATCATCAGCTTTTGCTTCACATTTCCTGTGGGCTTTTATCTAAGTAGGTATGTGGTATTTCAGCAAACCGATGTGGCCAAACATATACAGGCCGGTAAATATTTTACGGTTGTTTTTATTTGCGTGTTGCTGAATTATGGATTTTTAAAATTGATGGTAGATTATTGGGGCTGGTATCCCACTCCCTCCAAAATAGCTACTACTTTTTTTGTGGTTACGTTCAGCTATTTGTCGCAGAAAAATTTCACTTTCAAAGCACCGGCTCAAAAGCAGTAGGGGTTAAAACTGAATGCGTACGCTTCCAAATATGCCAAAATCTTGAATAGCCGATTTATATAAGTTTGGATTTACTCCCGCCGGAATATTTCTTATAGGTGCATGCCGCCAAACCAAATCTATCCGCAGAATTTTGAAGATGTTTTCAATACCGGTTCCTATTTCGGTGTATACGCCCCCTCTTAATGAACGCAGTTGATAATCACCAAAATATTCAATGCGATTCAATACCCTGCTGGGAGTAGATAGTTCGCCCCAAACTGCTTTTATATTCCAGAATTGCCGCATATTTGATTTCCGCATAAACGGAAGCAAATTGAGCAGCTTTTTCTCGAAGTTGTGTTCGAAATTAATACCGGCATACTGATCACTTACATATTCAAATCGGTTCATCAGGTTAAATGCCTGTTTGCTGTAATAATATACTTCGTTACCCGGATGATTTTCTAGCAACATAAATGGCAATCCCTGATCGGTGAATATTTTCCCTCCATACACCATATAGTTTAGCTTGCCCCATCGGGGGATACGCGTATTTTGTGAAATCTGCACGCCCGTTCTTACATATTGATAATTTGAGCCTAAAAAATTTTCTATCCCCAATGCAGTTCTAAATGCAAACACCGGTAGGTTGCCTTTTATTTGAATAGTTTTTCTATGTCGGGTAATCGCTCTTTCTCCAGGTGCATACCTAAATTTCCAGCCTAATTCCGAGCTTACGATATTGGTATTTTTTGGATTGGTAATAAAGGAAGATTTATCCGGCAACGGATGATAAGTTTTGTAGTCAGTTATTGTTACAAAACTTTCAATAGAAAATTTCGATTTCCATTCTTTAGTTATGGACACCCTACTTTCTTTTACTCCCAAAAACTTTTGAGGGATACCAGGTCTTCTGATAAGTTGACTAAATAAATTATCGGTGGTGATATCTTCCTCGTTATATCTAGAGCGCCCATTGTCTAAATCGTTGGTGTACGATGTCTGCATACTGATCCCCCTGTCTCCCGGAAAACGATAATTGATATCAGCCTTCCCTTTGAATCTGCCATCTAGGGTGCCATAGGCTAGGTATCCATGAAGCCGTAAGTTGGTGCTGAATAATGCAGTAGTTCCCAAATCAAACCGAAATCGGAATTGTTCCAACTGATTCCCACTTACCCATTTATACCAAGGGCCGATTTCATATTTCCCCAATTTTCTGTGGCCATCCAGTAAAAAGGTAAACCAGTCCGAATATTTTTTAAATACCGGCATCGATTTGATCGAATCCATCATTTGGTAAACTTTTGCCTCATTCACACTTAATAATTCGTGTCGATGGGTTTGCCAGAAATTCGCATCCGCCTGAAGTGCAGCCGGCTTAACGGCGATGCTATTTTTTTCGGGACTAACACTTAACTTCTGAGCAATAGCCGGGTTGTTTACCTGCACATCCCGATAACTATTGGTTCTTCGGGCTATAAATGAAATTTTATCTTTTCCAAAAGGGGTAAAGTCGATCACTGTTTTGTCTTTTACAAAAATCCAGCTACTATCCTTACCCCAAACAAATTCCTGCACCAGCCCTAGGCGATTTACAAAGTTGATATTGGCAGTAGCCGAAATTTGTAAGTTTATTTTTTGAATACCCCAGTTGCCCCCATGTATCCAACAATCCCCCACAAAAGTATTTTCACCCTCCCGTTTGGGAGAAAAAAGTAAATGAAAGTAGGCTTGTCCACCAATATATTGGGTATCCGCCCCTTTGTAATTATAATAACGATCGCCATAATCACTGAGTGGACTGATAAACTCCTTGCCCATAGCGAAAGTGGTGTTGCCGTAAACATTTACTTTTTGGTTAATGCCTCCGATAAATTCCAATACACTTTCATTTTTAATGCCATCCGTTTTTGCAGCGATTATTTCTTCTTTTGTTTGATAGGGATTGGAAGCATAGTAAAAGTTAGATAAGGTTTCCGTCATGTACACTGGCAGAAAAGGATCTTTTTCGGAGAGACTGTCTACATTGTTAATAATGAAGGCAAAGGGTTTTAATAGTTTTTTATCCGTGATTATTTCTTTTTTGAAATGACTGATATCGAGCTCTAATTTGTTATATAGTTCGTACGAATAGTAGGCGTATTTGAAAGGATTATTTTTTTGTTTTTTAGCCACTACATTTTTCCACCATCTAAGCCCTTTGTTGAATTTCGATTTTACTTCAACAGAAGTACCAGTTTGTAATTGGGATAAAAATAAATCGAGCAGGAGGGTATCCTTTTTTACGGACGGAACTGGGGTGTAGGTAACTACATATCCTACATAATTTAAAACCAGTGTATCATTTAGTAAACGGTTATTTTTTCGGATAGCATAATGGCCGCTGCTGTCGGAAATAACACCGTACCCGGCTTTTTTAAAATAAATACTCGCAAAGGGAATCGGCTCTTTGGTAAATTCATTCAATACCCTGCCTTTAATTACCACAGTTTGGGCAACCCCCATAACTCCAGTAAAGATTAGCCAACAAAAGGCTACCCATTGCAGTAGTTTTTTAGTCATGTATACCATTCCTTATCACCAGTAATCAAATTAACTTACGAAACTACATCTTTCACCGATTGAAAAACTAGTTTCAACCGTATAAATTAGTTTTATCTATTTGATATATTACAAATTTATGTCATTATTTCCTATTACAACCATAGCTTATGACAGGTTGGGGAGGGGTTTTTGGCATTAACTGACATTTTTACATTCAATAGAAGGTGGCACAAAGATTGGAGGTGAGAAAGTATTAAATCATTGAAAAACAATTATATGGGAAAAATAATCGGAATCGACCTGGGTACTACCAACAGTTGTGTGGCGGTTATGGAAGGAAATGAACCGGTAGTAATAGCCAATGAGGAGGGTCGCAGAACCACTCCTTCGGTGGTAGCTTTTTTAAAAAATGGAGAGCGTAAAGTGGGTGATCCTGCTAAGCGTCAGGCCATTACTAATCCAAAGCAAACCATCACCTCCGTTAAACGTTTTATGGGCCGCAGATTTGATGAGGTAACGGAAGAAATCAGTCACTGGAGTTATCAGGTTGCCAAAGGCGATAACAATACTTGCCGGGTAGCCATTGAAGATCGTTTATACACGCCACAAGAAATTTCTGCGATGATTCTGCAGAAGATGAAAAAAACGGCAGAGGATTATCTTGGGCATGAAGTAACTGAAGCGGTAATTACCGTGCCTGCCTACTTTAACGATGCTCAACGACAGGCTACTAAAGAGGCCGGGGAAATTGCAGGATTAACGGTGCGCAGAATTGTAAATGAGCCTACCGCTGCTGCATTGGCTTATGGACTGGATAAAAAGACCATCGATCAGAAAATTGCTGTGTTTGATTTGGGTGGTGGAACCTTCGATATTTCTATTCTCGAATTAGGGGATGGTGTTTTTGAAGTGAAATCAACCAATGGAGATACGCACTTGGGTGGAGATGATTTTGACAAAGTAGTAATGGATTGGTTGGCCGAAGAATTTAAAAATCAGGAAGCGATTGATTTGCGCAAAGATCCTATGGCATTGCAGCGGTTAAAAGAAGCTGCTGAAAAGGCTAAGGTTGAGCTAAGTGCCTCTTCTGAAACGGAAATCAATCTGCCCTATATCACTGCGGTGGATGGTGTTCCCAAACACCTCGTGGTTAAGTTAAGTCGTGCTAAGTTTGAACAATTGTCCGACAAACTCTTCGCCCGTTGTTTGAAGCCTTGTGAAGAAGCGTTGAAAGATGCTGGATATTCGATATCTCAAATTGATGAAGTGATTTTGGTGGGTGGTTCAACCCGTATCCCCAAAGTGCAGGAGATTGTAGAAAAATTCTTTGGTAAGAAACCCAATAAGGGCGTAAACCCAGATGAAGTAGTGGCTTTAGGTGCTGCCATTCAGGGAGCGGTTTTAACGGGTGAAGTGAAGGATGTATTGTTACTAGATGTTACCCCATTAAGTTTGGGTATAGAAACCATGGGTGGGGTAATGACTACCATGATTGCATCGAATACCACTATTCCAACCAAGAAAACAGAAGTATATTCTACAGCCAGCGATAACCAACCCGGTGTGCAAATTCATGTATTACAGGGTGAAAGACCCATGGCAAATCAGAACAAGAGTTTGGGTATGTTTAATCTGGATGGAATTCCTCCAGCTCCCCGCGGTGTGCCTCAAATTGAAGTGACTTTTGATATTGACGCCAATGGAATGTTGCATGTAAGTGCTCGAGATAAGGGTACTGGCAAAGAACAAAAAATCAGAATTGAAGC
>CAIUKP010000120.1 GCA_903899675.1 uncultured Bacteroidota bacterium
AAGAAATAATAAATAAAACAATTCTTTTCCAGTTGAACATAACCAATCAATATGAGGGATTTTTTGACTATTGGGTAAAATTAGTAACTTACCAAATGCAAAATAAAAAACTTTCCTTACTAATCCCCGTCCTGTTTAGTTTGTTTGCAGGATTCGGTCAATCCAGCATTGCCATTCGATGCGGGCAAGTGTTGAATGTACAAACTGGCAAACTGCTTACGCAGCAGGTAATTCTAGTTAAGAACCAACGAATCGTTTCGATGGTTCCGGCTAATCAGTTTGCTGAGAAAACAGACAGCGTTATCGATTTAAGTAACTATACAGTATTGCCGGGATTAATAGACTGCCATACCCATGTGTTGTTACAGGGCGATATCACCAGTGAAGATTATGATGCCCAAATATTAAAAGAGTCGATCGCATATCGAACCATTCGGGCTGTAAATAGTTGTCGGCAATCTTTATTGAATGGCTTCACTACCATTCGTGATCTAGGAACCGAAGGGGCAGGATATGCGGATGTAGATTTAAAAAAAGCCATCAATCGCGAAGAGATTCCAGGACCTCGCATGCAAGTGGCTACCCTTGCCCTCAATACCACAGGGCATTACGCCATCAAATCATCGGAGTATGCATCAGAATTAACGATGCCAAAAGGTGTGCAAGAAATTACGGGGGCAGATGAAGCAAGAAGAGCCACTCGTCAGCAAATTGAAAGAGGAGCCGATTGGATAAAGATTTATGCCGACCGCGGTTATTATCAATTACCCAACGGTACTTTCAGAAGCCTGCCCAATTTTACTACGGATGAAATAATGGCGGTGGGCGATGAAACCCTGCGCAGTCGTAAAAAATTGGCATCACATGCCATTACCCGCGATGGAATTCTCGCCTCTATTCAGGCCGGTGCCGCAAGCATAGAACATGGTTTTGGGATGGATGAAGAATGCATGCAGCTAATGGCCGCCAAAAAAATATTTTGGGTTCCCACCATTTATGTTAATGAGTATGTGGCCGAAGGAAGAGCTGCCGCCGGAAGTACCATCAATCTCTTGTTTGCAAAAGGAGAAAAAGCGCTTTTTGAAAAAGCCCTGAAAGCAGGCGTTCCCATTGCTTATGGCACAGATATTGGAGGATACGACTGGAAACTTCCTCAGGCCAAAGACTTTAGTTTGCTGGTTTCTTATGGCATGTCGCCCCTGCAGGCAATACAAACAGCCACTATAAATGCAGCCGAACTACTAGGCTTATCTAACTCAGCGGGAGCCATTCAGCCAGGCTTCTGGGCCGACTTGATTGCGGTTAAGGGTAACCCCCTAGAAAATATCCAGTTGTTAGAAAAAGTGGCATTTGTTATGAAAGGTGGCAAAGTGTATAAAAGCGCTACAAGTACCCAATAGCCAAATTGCCAGCCAGAAATGAGTTAATAGTGGAAAAAGGGGGAAATAAAAAACCGCCTGATAACTTGCATACCCCTAATTTTGCCCAATTTCATTATCGCATGAACCCTACCCTCTCTTCCAACGAATCCATCCCCTCCGGGAAAAAAAAGATAATTGTTTTAGGCAGTGGCCCTAACCGTATTGGTCAGGGAATTGAATTCGACTACTGCTGTGTACATGGCTTATTGGCCATTAAAGAATGTGGGTATGAGGCAATCATGATTAACTGTAACCCGGAAACCGTTTCCACTGATTTCGATATGGCTGATAAGCTCTATTTCGAACCTGTATTTTGGGAACATTTATGGGATATCATAGAATTGGAAAAGCCCGATGGAATCATCGTTCAGTTGGGTGGACAAACGGCCTTGAAAATGGCAAAAAGGCTGCATGAAAAAGGAATTCGCATTGTGGGAACCTCATTTGATAGTATGGATATTGCGGAAGACCGGGGCCGGTTTAGCGACTTACTGAAAGAACTTGAAATTCCCTATCCTGAATATGGAACGGCCCATTCTGCCGAGGAAGCCATTGAAGTTGCCAATAAAGTAGGCTATCCAGTGCTGGTGCGGCCCAGTTATGTTTTAGGAGGGCAACGGATGCGGATTGTGATTAATGATGAAGATGTAGAAAAAGCAGTAATCAGCCTGCTAAAACACTTACCCGGCAATAAAATTCTTGTAGACCATTTTCTCGATCGATGTCAGGAAGCCGAAGTAGATGCCATATTCGATGGAGAAAATTTTCACATCATGGGCGTAATGGAACATATCGAGCCCGCCGGAATTCATAGCGGCGATAGCAATGCGGTATTACCTGCTTTCAACCTCACTCCATTGATTGTGGAAACCATGGAACGCTACTCAGAAAAAATTGCCCGTTCGCTAAATATTAAAGGATTAATCAATATTCAGTTTGCCATTAAGAATAACAAAGTATTCGTAATTGAAGCCAATCCTCGGGCAAGCCGAACCACTCCTTTTATTGCCAAAGCTTATCAAATTCCTTACCTCAATATAGCCACCAAAGTAATGTTAGGTGCTGCCAAACTCACCGACTTTACCATGGTAAAAAAGTTGGAAGGATATGCCATTAAAGAGCCCGTATTCAGTTTCAATAAATTTCCGGGTGTTAATAAAGAACTGGGGCCAGAAATGAAAAGCACCGGAGAATCGATTCGGTTTATTAAAGATCTGCATGACCCCTACTTCCGAACTTTATACAAAGAGAGAAGTATGAACCTCAGTAAGTAGTTGCCGAAATTACAGTTACCTTTTTTCACCCTTTTTTTGCAATCCGATTCGACTATTCGTAACATGGAGTAGGTTTATCTTCATGTATTCACCTCCGCGCAATTTTTGGAAGCCACTTCCCTTTGTTAGAATGCTGTTGCCATTGCTGTTTGGCATTTATTTGGCCCTAGTTCCCATTGGCATTCCACTTACTTATCATCTTATTCTAATTATTATTGTGCTGTTAATTATCACAGCATGGGTTCCGATTGTTTGGAAATGGCGTATAAGAAAAATACGGGGATGGGGTTTTGTATTAATATGTTTTCTATTAGGCTACCTAAGAACTACCTCTTTTTTAGAAATACCCAAGCAAACTCCATTCCCCACCAACAAAAATATTGAGCTGGCGATTTCATTACAAAATACCCCGGAGCCTACTAAGTCGGGATTTCAAACAATCGGTAAAGTAGAACAATATCATCAACAGGAACAAGTATATACCAGTTCTCAAAAAGTGCTTTTATGGTTCAACAAAGAAACCTTTCCCCTACCTGCTCGGGGAGATATTCTGATAGGAAGGGCACAACTAAACCGAATAACTCCTGCTTTAAATCCGGGAGGTTTTGATGCAGCTGCGTATTATAGCAGGCAGCAAGTTTATTTTCGCTGCCGATTTTATTCAGGAAAATACCAACGAATTGCACCAAAGAATCCTTCCGCTGTTTTCGCCTGGATGGATTCAGTCAAGCAATTTTGTTTGCGTATGCTTCGGAAATACATCAATGGAAAAAACGAACAAGCCATTGCAGAAGCCCTGTTAATTGGATATAAGCAGCATTTAGATGCTGAGTTGGTAAATGCCTATAGTGATATAGGCATCGTGCATATTATCGCAATCAGCGGAATGCATATGGCCTTATTATTTGCCCTTTTGAATGTTTGCGTTGGAAAATTATCTCGCTTTCCCATGGGCAATTGGATTAAGCTTTTTATTCAATTAACTTCCATTTGGGTGTTTACCTGGATTACGGGTGCATCAGCTTCTGTGCTAAGAGCAGCCTGCATATTTTCGGCGCTTAGTTTGGGAGAAACGCTGGGAAGAAAAAATCAACCCTTCAATTCACTTGCAGGATCGGCGGTATGTTTACTGCTAATAAATCCATTTTTTATTCAGGATGCTGGATTTTTACTTTCCTATGCTGCGGTATTGGGAATCTTGTTGCTGGCGAAACCTCTATATAAATGCCTGTATACAAGTAACCCATTACTAAACGCTATCTGGCAACTTAATTCCGTTACCATTGCTGCCCAACTCTTTACTTTACCTCTGATACTTTATTTTTTTCATCGCTTCCCCTTGTATTTTTTAGGTACCAATATGATTGCTATACCGCTCTCGGGACTCATTTTATATGGTGAACTACTTATCCTGCTGCTTTCTGCATTTCCTTCAGTTGCCGGAATAATTGGAAACTGTACCGAATGGAGCATACGGCTCATGAACCAGTGGACTATCGCCACCCATCGGCTACCGGGTGCTTCATTAGGTGGAATTTACCTGAGTGGCATCCAAGCCATGTTGCTATGTGCACTGATACTATTACTTTATGCAGGATGGTATTTTCGAAAAAAGGTATATGGGTATGTTGCTGCAATAGCATTGGTAGGTTTTACAGCCTTATATAGCTTTCGCTCGATACAACAAAGTGATCAACAGTATTGGGTAATCTATCAACTAAAGGGTAAAACGGCGATTCACCTGATTAGTGGGAAACAACAATTCCTGCTTTCGGATACTGCCCAAACGATTGAACCTTTTTTACGTGCCTTCGAATCAACTGCTGAATGGTATTGGGGAGCCAAACAATATGGGATGCCCCCCAATATGCACTATCTATATCCGATAATCATTAGTAAGCAGAGAATATTAGCCATATTGCGGGGAAAAGACACGGCTGCCATTACCCGCTTACCCAAGCAGGCAGATTGTATACTGATAACAGATAATAGTCCTTTTAATTTAGCAACCATCCTTGCCCAAACGCGTTGTTCACATTTTATATTCGATGGAAGCAATGCTATGTGGAAAATCAGGGAATGGAAAAAAGAAGCCGAGCGCCTACATTTGCGCTATTATTCTACCCCAGAACAGGGTGCCATTATTATCAGTTTCTAACCCCTTTTCAAAAAATACCTTTATACCCATTTGCATGGAAAAGAAAATTCAATCTGCACTAATCTCAGTTTTTTACAAAGATGGACTCGAACAATTGGCTAACCATTTGCATCAACAAGCAGTTACGATTTATTCAACCGGAGGCACACAAGATTTTTTAGAAAAACTGGGTATTCCCTGTGTAGCTGTTGAAACCGTTACTGGATATCCTTCTATTTTGGGTGGCCGGGTTAAAACCCTGCATCCTTCTGTTTTTGGAGGTATTTTGGGAAGAAGATATGAAGCATCAGATATAGAAGAAATGAAAAATTACCAAATACCTGAATTAGATCTGGTAATTGTAGATTTATATCCCTTTGAAGAAACGGTGAAAAATTCAACAGAGGAAAAAGCTATCATAGAAAAAATTGATATTGGCGGCCCCTCCATGATTCGGGCAGCAGCGAAAAATTTTAGAGATGTAACCGTACTGGCTTCCAAAGATGATTATACTGTGTTGCTGGATATATTAATTCAACAGCAAGGTAGCACTACCCTTGAGCAAAGAAAAGCATTTGCTGCTAAGGCATTTGCAGTTGTAAAACAGTACGATATTGCCATCAGCGACTATTTTAATCCACCCCTGCAACAAATCCTCCGCTATGGAGAAAACCCGCACCAGCAGGCATTTTTCGAAGGAAACCTTTCTGAAGTATTTACCCAATTAAACGGAAAAGAACTTTCTTACAATAATCTGGTAGATGTGGATGCAGCCATTCAATTGATTGGTGAATTTGAAGCCGGCAAAACTGCTTTCTCTTCCCAATCGATTTTTGCTATAATTAAACATAACAATGTATGTGGGGTAGCTGCCGCAAACTCGATACATACAGCCTGGGAAAAAGCACTGGCCGGCGACCCCGAGAGTGCGTTTGGCGGCGTACTGGTAACCAACAGATCGGTAGACCTAGCTACTGCGGAAGCCATTCAGGAAATATTTTTTGAAGTGCTCATTGCACCGGCATTTGATGAAGCAGCTTTACCAGTTTTAACAGCTAAGAAAAATCGAATCCTTTTGCAGTTAAAGCCGCATCAAGCCGCTAATCCAAATCAATATCGGTCTTTATTAAATGGTAAACTATCACAAAGCACCGATCAGTTACTGATTGCTCAATGGAATGAAGTGGGAGGCAGAGAAACTACCCCAGAAGAAAAATCAAGCCTGGAATTTGCGAATATTATTTGTAAACATTTAAAAAGCAACGCCATTGCTTTGGTGAAAGATTTACAATTGGTTGGTAAAGGATGCGGACAAACCAGCAGGATTGACGCATTACGCCATGCGATTGAAAAAGCAAACCAGTTTAAATTTTCACTGGAGGGAGCCGTATTGGCTTCTGATGCATTTTTCCCTTTCAATGATTGTGTACAAATAGCACACCAGGCCGGCATGGTAGCGTTTATACAACCTGGGGGGTCGGTGCGCGATGGAGACAGCATTGAATATTGCAAAACCAATCAGCTCGCTATGGTACTCACTGGCATGCGACATTTCAGACACTAACCTTACAAAATAAAGAACGTTAACCCAACGAATTGACTCAACAGCAAAAAGCATATTTCGCACTTACCCTAACCAGTGTATTATGGGGCAGTACCTGGGTTGCCAGTAAAGTAGCCGTGCAGCATGCACCCGGATTGCAGGTGGCTGGTATTCGACTACTTACGGCCGGATGTATTTTAGTTGGCTGGTTTTTATGGAAGGGAGAAAAAATTCCCCGCCTAGCACAATTCAAATGGCTGCTGCTGATGGCCCTATTAATGTTTGTTTGCTCGAATGGATTGGCCACCATTAGTTTAAAATATATTTCGAGCGGACTCAGTTCATTAATTGCTGCGATGTATCCCTTGTGCGTAGTGATTATGGAAATGATTTTTTTCAAGAACCAAAAAATTACTGCTTATACTTTTGCCGGCTTGTTTTTAGGAATTGGAGGTATTGCACTGGTATTATACAGTCATGCATTTCATGTGCAGCCTCCCGGTTATGGAATAGGCATAGTTACTTCGGTAATATCGATGCTGGGATGGAGTGTAGCCACTATTCTGATTGCCCGTAATAAAATGGATATGAACCCGTATAATGCAACGGGTTGGCAAATGCTAATAGGATCCATTATCTTATTAACCTTATCCCTAAGTACCCATAACTATATTCCATTGCAGCAAATATCCACTAGAACCTGGCTAGCGATTGCCTATCTGGTTTCCGCCGGCTCTGTAATTGCGTTTGCCGCATTTATTTATTCTATGAAAAATCTAGCGCCTGCAATCGCGTCATTATATGCATATATGAATCCGATTGTTGCCATATTAATTGGTGCCTGGGTTGTTGGGGAGCATCTCACATTACCCATTATCATGGGCTCGCTCATTACACTTGTGGGGGTATATATTGTAAACCGAAGCCTACATAGAGAAAAGGAGCAAAGCCCTACTACCGATGCAGAAGCTATGTAAGTTATACTGTACCGGAAACTACTTCATCGTGTACTTTTTTCCAATCCGGTGATGCAAAACAATGCGGATGAAATACCAGAGATAATTGTAACACAACTCCCCGAGTATTTTCTTTCAGTTGCTTCAAAAAGGCGATCGCTTCATAGGGCGAATAATGCTGATGATAGATAGCCGCTGTATCCATATAACAGAAGGGATGTATTATCAGCGAGGTTACTGCATTTTTTTGCAGATTGAACCAAGGAAATGGGTCGGCATATGATGCCCGAAATCCATTCACCGCCCCATATCCCATACTATACTCACGCTCTATACCCAAATCGATTAACCACTGATAAGATGCTGGTAAGCGAAACCGGAGATAGTGAAACCTAACATCCGTAATACTTTGCAGCAAGCCCTGCTGAAGTAAGGCCAGTTCTTTTTGCATTTCAGAAAAGTTTACGGAACCCTGCAAGGAAGGATGCCAACCAACCTTGCCTTGCCGGCTGCATTCCTGTATACTACTTTGAACGGCAGAAAGATGAATAGAAAGTTGCCGATCGTTTCCCTGTTGTTTTTCGTTGGCCGAAAAAAAATAAGTCCCCTTTCTGCCAGCGTCTTTCAATGATTTCCATACAGATGGCCAATGGTAATATGGATCGGGTATGCTTCCCCCGATTACCTGTATTTGCCGAGATACAGCAGAAAATCGCCCATGCAGCAGATGGCCAAACAATGAACGCAGGAGATCGAAGAGCACACGTCTGAACTCCAGTCA
>CAIUKP010000121.1 GCA_903899675.1 uncultured Bacteroidota bacterium
AACCCTTCTACGCTCTCATACCCGTCGGCACACACATCACACGCACACACCACACTCAAACGCCATACTCCAGAGGCGCATACACACTCACACTGGTATTATCGCCCCCCTTAATTCCTGCACAAGGCGGGTTTAAAAAATTATCATTGGTAGCAAAGAGGCGTAGCCTCGACACATCCTACAACAACGGATTTTAATCCGTTGTTAGAGAGCAAGTAAGATCCAAAGAGAGCCGTAGGCTCGGCCGATATGATTAATGACAGCGTGTATAAAATATGCATCGTGCCTACGGCACTCTATACGTCAGGTGCTAGAAGATGCTATGGATTAAAATCCGTAGGTATAAATAAAATCGTGCCGATGGCTCTACAACCCTTCACCACTCTTAAACTCCTCGGCGCACACTCCACACTCAAACTCCACAAGCTAACTCTATACTCCAGAGGCGCACACACACTCACGTTGGTTTGTTCAAGTCTATTTGACTTTTTCCTGTCCCATCCGTATTTTCCTTGCATTATTTCTAAACTTTTCTGTAACTTTTCACTATGAAAAAGTCCCTATTATTCATTTTACTAGCTGCTGCTGCCGTTGCCTGCAACCAAAAACCGCAGGGCAAGATATCCCGGGTATTGGTAGTAAAAAATTTTATGCAGGATCATCCCCAATGGAAATTGCTGAACGATACTATTGTTAAGGATATTACCATCGGATATAAGGGGTTAGAACTGCCTGTGCAATTGAAATGGCGCAGGGCAGAGGATGAAAACGGCTGCCTGAAAATTGCTATAGTAGAGTTCACCCAGGTAGGTGGTGATACCAGCATCCTGCTGCATAAATTCGTATTTAACCACCATCCCTGTATCTATAAAAAAGGCTATAACCTGATTAAAAAATATGAGCGCATGGATATTGATTTCGAGTATCTGGCGAAAACAACTTTCCGCGAATATCGCCTCAAAACTAATTTGGGTAGTATTTATGGAGATGGCACCGAACTCTTTAATATGGTGTACTTTCTAGATAAGGGAGAAAACAACTAACACATCCCTCTATCACTCCAAAAACGCAAACTTAGCCCACTAAATAGCTGCGGTCTTTCGATTCGAGTACCGAATGCCCCACCAGGTATTCATCTACTTTTCTTGCACATTCTCTTCCTTCACTTATTGCCCATACCACCAACGATTGCCCCCGGCGCATATCACCGGCTGTAAAAATCTTGGGTATGTTGGTCTGGTACTGCCCTTCCGTAGCTTTCACATTTCCTCGCTCATCTAAATCCACATCCAGCTGTTGTATCAATCCCTCCTGCATCGGATGCATAAAGCCCATAGCCAATAAAGCCAGTTGACATGGGATCTCCCGTTCGCTACCGGCAACCTCATCAAAGCCCGCATAGCCGCCATCTGTGCGGGTTTTCCATTGCAGATCTACAATCCGCAGCGCAGTTAGTTCCCCTTTTTCATTACCAATAAACGCTTTAGTAGCCACCGCCCATTGCCTATTGGCGCCCTCTTCGTGTGAGGAAGTGGTTTTTAATAACATCGGATACGAAGGCCAGGGCATATGTTGCGTTCGCTCTGCCGGGGGTTGGGGTAACAGTTCAAACTGGGTTACACTGGCGGCTTCATGGCGGTTAGAAGTACCCACACAATCACTGCCGGTATCACCGCCACCAATCACCACAACATGTTTGCCGCGGGCATGAATTTCTGCAACGGTTACTACTTCATCACCTACCCGCTGATTTTGTTGCTTCAAAAATTCCATCGCAAAATGTACGCCCAACAATTCTCTGCCCGGCACCGCCAAATTACGCGGAACGGTTGAGCCGCCTGCTAATACCACCGCCTGGTATTCGCGCAGCAAATCATTGATACTGGTATTTACACCCACATGCGCATTGCATTTGAATTGTACACCCTCTTCTTCCATCAGCCGGATACGCCGCTCTACCACCCATTTCTCTAATTTAAAATCGGGTATGCCATAGCGCAATAAGCCTCCGGGATAAGCATCCCGCTCAAACACCGTTACCTGATGCCCCGCATAATTCAGTTGTGCAGCAGCGGCTAAACCCGCAGGACCCGACCCCACAATCGCCACTTTCTTGCCCGTTCTCAAAGCCGGCTTGCGCGGTTGTACCAACCCTTTTTCAAATGCGATTTCTATAATGTGCTTCTCAATTTCTTCAATGGCTACCGGCGGCTGATTGATACCCAACACACAAGCACTTTCGCAGGGGGCCGGACAAATTCTGCCCGTAAACTCAGGAAAATTATTGGTTACACTTAATATCTCATAGGCTTCTGCCCAGTTTTTCCTGTAGACGGCGTCATTGAATTCGGGAATGATGTTGCCGAGCGGACAACCAGAATGACAAAACGGTACACCACAATTCATGCAGCGGGCTGCTTGTTGGTTCAGTGCAGGCTCGCTATAGGGTTGCACAAATTCGCGGTAATGTTGCCGGCGCTCTTCGGGTGAAATTTTTGCCGGTGCTTCGCGTGTAAATTCTATAAATCCGGTTGGTTTGCCCATACACTGCTAATTTTTTTACTGCTTGCTACAGTATTTATTGCTCAATTGTTTAGGGATGGTTGGCTGGTTGCTTGCTGCCAACACCCTGTAATACTTTTTTATATTCGCGTGGAAATATTTTTACAAAATTCTTCAACTGGTTGGCGAGGTCTTCTAAAACAAAGCCTGCAAGCGTGCTGCCAGTATAGCGATGATGTTTCTCTAACATTTCTTGCAATACGGCAATATCTTCTTCGCCCACTGGATCTAAGTCAACCATTTCGGTGTTACAATATTGCGCAAACTGATCTTTCACATCATATACATACGCAATACCCCCACTCATGCCCGCTGCAAAATTGCGGCCCGTTGCACCCAGTATCAGTGCTATCCCTCCGGTCATATACTCACAGCCATGGTCGCCAACGCCCTCTACCACCACACGGGCTCCGGAATTACGCACAGCAAAGCGTTCGCCAGCTTTTCCACGTATAAATGCCTCACCCGATGTAGCACCATAAAAAGCCACATTGCCAATTAATATATTTTCTTCCGGAACAAAACTGGCCTGCCGCGATGGATAAACTATTAGTCTTGCCCCACTCAATCCCTTACCAAAATAATCATTGGCATCCCCTTCTAACTCCAAGGTGAGTCCGCGCGCAGTAAAGGCTCCAAAGCTCTGCCCAGCAGTTCCCATAAAACTAAAATGGATGGTTTCATCAGGTAATCCGGCTGCTGCATATTTTTTACTGATCTCATTGCTCACAATCGTACCCACTGTGCGATCGGTATTTTTTATAGGGAAGGAGGCCATTACGCGTTTTCCCTGATCAATAGCTGGAGCTGCGGCTTTCAATAATTGCCAGTCGAGCACATCCACTAATCCATGATCCTGTGCTTCCTGGTGGTATAATCCGGTACTAGGTTCTGCCGGCTCTTTGTATAAGATGGCAGATAAATCGAGTCGACTGTATTTCCAATGGGTAATAGATTCTCGCATTTCTAGTCCATCTACCTGCCCAACCATTTCTTCAATGGATCGGTATCCGAGTTCTGCCATGATCTCTCGTAATTCGCGAGTAAGCATTTGAAAAAAGTTCACTACATGGTCGGCATTTCCTGTAAAGCGTTTGCGCAGTTCAGGGTCTTGGGTGGCTACCCCAACCGGACAAGTATTCAAATGACATTTACGCATCAGTATGCAACCTTCTACCACCAAGGCTGCAGTGGCTACTCCCCATTCTTCGGCTCCCAATAAAGTGGCGATAATAATGTCGCGGGCAGTTTTCATTTGTCCGTCGGCCTGCACCACCACACGGCTGCGGAGTTTATTTTTTACCAGGGTTTGATGGGTTTCTGCTAAGCCTAGTTCCCAGGGTAATCCGGCATGCTTGATAGAACTGATGGGCGAGGCACCCGTACCTCCATCATTGCCCGAAATTAATATCACATCGGCCTTGGCTTTGGCAACCCCAGCAGCAATAGTGCCCACACCTGCTTTGGATACCAGCTTTACATTGATGCGTGCCGCACGATTGGCATTCTTTAAATCGAATATTAATTGAGCTAGGTCTTCAATTGAATAAATATCATGGTGGGGCGGAGGTGATATCAATCCCACTCCGGGTGTTGCATGGCGGGTTTTGCCAATCCAATCATTAACTTTATGTCCGGGTAATTGTCCACCCTCACCCGGCTTGGCGCCCTGCGCCATTTTAATTTGCAACTCATCGGCTTGCGTTAAGTAATAGCTGGTAACACCAAATCTTGCCGAAGCTACCTGCTTGATGGCCGAGCGCATCGAATCACCATTGGCCAGGGGTGTATATCGAATCTCATCTTCCCCACCTTCACCGGTATTACTTTTTCCGCCCAACCTGTTCATGGCAATGGCCAGGGTGGTATGGGCTTCCCAGGAAATAGAGCCGAACGACATTGCTCCAGTGGCAAAGCGTTTGTATATATTTTCTGCCAGCTCCACTTCATCAAGTGAAATGGAGGGACGAGTTTTTTTCAGTTGAAATAAGCTGCGCAGGGTGCAAGCTTTTTCACCTTGGTCGTTCACCAGGCGCGAATATTTTTTAAATACTTCGTAATCATTCTGTCGCGTGCTCAACTGCAGCAGATGAATCGTTTGCGGATTAAATAGGTGAAATTCTCCCTTGCGTTTCCATTGATAAACCCCGCCCACTGGTAAGCGATTGTTGGGAATATCTTTTTTATTAAAAGCAAAGAAATGTTTGGCCAGGGTTTCTTTTGCCAGTTCGTCCAGTCCCATTCCCTGTATGCGTGAAGTGGCGCCCGTAAAATATATGTCAACCACCTGTTGGTTTAATCCGATGATCTCGAATATCTGTGCGCCCTGATAGGATTGTAGGGTAGATATACCCATCTTTGAAAATACTTTCAGCAATCCTTCATTAACCGCTTTCACATAATTTTTCTTCAACTTATCCGCATCCAGTTCAGAATTGATTTTATCTGCCAACTTCATGTCGCGAATGGTAGATAGTGCCAGATAGGGATTGATAGCCGTTGCCCCAAAAGCCAGTAAGCACGCGAAATGATGCACTTCCCACACATCTCCTGCCTCTACAATAATGCCCACTTTACCGCGATACCCTTTTCTAATTAGGTGATGATGTACGGCACTGGTGGCGAGTAGCGAAGGAATAGGCGCATGCTCAGAATCGATTGCGCGATCGGTGAGGATGATTACTTCAAAACCATCTTCTACGGCATCCACTGCATAGCGACAGAGCCTGTCTAATCCGGCTTTCAGCGAACCGGGTTTGCCATCCGCACGGAAATAAGTCTGCAATGTTTTTGCCTGAAAAATTCCGGTATCTATACTACGTATTTTTTCTAGCTCATGGTTATTCAGTACCGGATGCTTTAACGCAACACAGTGGCAAGAGAGGGGATCTTCTAACAACAGGTTGCCATTGCTTCCAGCAAATACGGCCAGCGACATCACCATTTTTTCCCGTATAGGATCAATAGGAGGGTTGGTAACCTGCGCAAACAATTGTTTAAAATAACTGCTCAGGTGTTGAGGTTGATCACTCAATATCGCAAGTGGGGTATCGGTACCCATCGAACCAATTGGTTCTTTGCCGTCGAGCGCCATCGGTGCAATGATAGTATCTAGGTCTTCGGTTGAATAGCCAAAGGCTTTTTGGTATTTGAAAATTTGATCCGCTTCAAGGTGGGTGAACATCACGCGTGGCTCGGGTAATTCTTCTAGCCGGATTTTATATTTATTCAGCCATTCTGCGTAGGGCTTCTTGCTGCAGATGCGATGTTTTAATTCTTCATCGCTGATGATGCGGCCCTGCTCCATATCTACCACAAACATTTTTCCGGGTTGCAGGCGGCCTTTTTCTTTAACCATGGCCGGATCTATCGGCAACACACCAGTTTCAGAAGCCATAATTACACGATCATCATGGGTAACGGTGTAACGCGATGGGCGTAATCCATTTCTATCGAGGGTGGCTCCAATAATTTTTCCATCGGTAAAAGAGATGGAAGCAGGACCATCCCAGGGTTCCATCAAAACCGCATGGTATTCGTAGAAAGCTTTTTTTACCGCATCCATTTGCTCATTGCCATCCCAGGCTTCGGGAATCAGCATCATCATCACCTGTTCCAACGGCCGGCCTGTGAGGGTAAGCAATTCAATCATATTATCCAAACAGGCCGAGTCAGATTGATTGGGTGTAACGATGGGCAGCAGCATGTCCATCTCTTCTTTTGTAAAGTAGGGCGTAGTAAATCCTTTTTCACTCGTGCGCAGCCAGTTCAGGTTCCCTTGCAGGGTATTGATTTCACCATTATGGGCAATATAGCGAAAGGGTTGCGCTAGTTTCCAAGATGGAAATGTGTTGGTTGCAAAACGGGAATGTACCAATCCAAATGCCGACACCATCCGCTTATCACTTAAATCGGGAAAATAGCTTCTCACTTGCATACTGGTGAGCTGCCCTTTGTACACAATGGTTTTGTAAGAGAGAGAAGCAATATAAAATCCGATGGCATCCTGCTTAACGGTATTTTGAATGAGGTGGGTAGCATGGTTGCGAAGCACAAAGAGTTTGCGTTCAAATTCGTCGGCATGTTGTATATGGTCGGGACAGGCTACAAATACCTGTTCCATACAGGGAACTACGGAAAGGGCGGTTGGTCCGATATCGGATTTGTTTACGGGCACTTTGCGATAGTTGAGAATCGGTAAGCCCAGCTTTTCGGCGGTGCGGTTAAAAATATCGCGGCACTCTTCGCGCAGCCGAATTTCTTGCGGAAAAAATAAAAATCCTACGCCGTATCTTCCATATTCTGGTAAGTGGATGCC
This sequence comes from uncultured Bacteroidota bacterium, assembly GCA_903899675.1. Lineage (GTDB taxonomy): Bacteria > Bacteroidota > Bacteroidia > Chitinophagales > Chitinophagaceae > Sediminibacterium. The sequence continues at coordinate 6,881 of CAIUKP010000121.1, forward strand.
GGCCTGCGCACATTCGTCAAAAAAGAATTCGTGGGGAATCTGAATCATAATACCTGCTCCGTCGCCCGAATTGTTTTCGCAACCACAGGCACCGCGGTGTTCCATATTTTCTAATACAGTAAGGGCATCACTGATGTGCTGATGCGACTTGGCACCTTTGATGCTGGCAACAAAACCAATACCACAGGAATCGTGTTCAAATGAAGGATGATAAAGGCCTTCGCCCGATGTAGAAAATAGCATGCCAACTCAGTTTAATAGGCTGAAAAAAATATGGACGGGCAATCGAAATGGGAAGTTACGAAAAATTCAACCTGTTTGAATGAATAATTATTAACAATTTATTCATTTTATTAAAAAATATTTAATGAAATGATATATTTTACTCATTTCATTTAGTATAGTGCCCTTATAGTAATATTTTTACCCAATGGGTATCCACCAACAAGGCGGAAGTTTCGGGCTTAGCCGATTCGGGAGGAAAGATGCCATATAGCGTGCTGCCACTGCCTGTTAATGAGGCATATAGGGCTCCGAGATGGTACAATTGTTGCTTATAATCTGCCAACAAAGGGTGGGCCTTGAAAACGGTATCTTCAAACTGATTGTGTATCCGATGCTTCCATTCGGCAATCGGGTATTGAATCAGTTGGGGAAGTGATTCGGTTACCGGCCGGGGTTGTATGTGTGCAAAAGCCTGTGCGGTAGAGATTGCAATACCCGGATGCAGTAACAACACCCAATAATCTTTTAGGGGTACTTCAACCGGAATAAGTTGTTCCCCTCTTCCTTTTGCAAAGCAGGGGGTGTTTGTTAAAAAGAAGGGACAATCACTTCCAAGTTCCAGCGCCAACTTATCTAGTAATGCGGGTGTTGCCGGCAAATTAAATTGTTGCGCCAGTAATTGTAACATATAGCTGCCATCCGAACTGCCACCCCCCATTCCGGCACCCATGGGGATATGCTTGTGCACATGCATCTGCACTTTCGGAAGGGTAGGAAAATGTTGCTGCAGCAAGTGCCAGGCTTTTACACATAAATTATCCGTTGCATTACCTACTATAGGTATTCCGCTCAAAGTGATGCGCACGGGCTCGGTTTGATCTGGGGCTGCCGGTACACATTCAATGGCATCGCGCAGATCTACCCGCAGAAAAATGGTTTCCAGGTTATGGTAGCCATCGGTTCTTTTTTCGGTGATGTATAATCCCAGATTGATTTTGCCGGGCGGGAATGCTACCATTGGAAAATGGATTGGTAATGCGCTTAAAAAGCCGCGGTTATTTTCGCTTGTTGATTTCGTCGCGTATGGTTATCGCCCGGATATAATCTTCCTGCTCCAGCACTTCATTCAATAGCTGATGAAGTTCATCCAGTGTCATAGCAGAAAGCGCTGTGTTACTGCTTCCCGCCGCTTGTTTCACTGGCTCTTCCGGTTCGGGGCGCCCGGAACGAGCCGGAGGATCTTCGATTTTTTTCTCGGCCTTGCGAAGTACATCTTCGTAAATATAAATGGGGCAACCAAACCTTACCGCCAAAGCCAGGGCATCGCTGGTGCGGCTGTCGATTTCAATAATGTCATTCTCGGAATTGCAAATCAGTTTCGAATAAAAAATGCCTTCCTGCAAATCGCTGATAATTACTTCCTGTAGATCAACATGACAAGCACGCATAAAATTTTTCATCAGGTCGTGGGTGAGCGGACGAACTATTTGCATGTTTTCGAGCACCACTGCAATGGCCTGGGCTTCGAAAGCGCCAATAACAATGGGTAATCGTTGGGTGCCATTTACTTCAGCCAGCACAACGGCATACGACATCGTTTGGGTAACGCTGTGGGAGAGGGCGACTATTTCAAATTCTATCTTTCTCATGGCTGTTACAAAAGTAATTCAAAATGATTTACCATAAAAGTGCACCGCATTATTTCCTGCTTTTGGTTACTGATTTCAACAATTACATGTTTGGCAAGCCGCTTTGGCGTAATTTTGCGGAATGCATTATGTGTCTGTAGAGGGTTTAACCAAAAGTTACGGGATTCATCCCCTTTTTCGTAATATCACATTTCACCTGAATGAAGGGGATAAAATTGCCATCATCGCCCGCAATGGCATTGGAAAATCTACCCTGTTGCGCATCCTTAGTGGCAGTGAACAGCCCGATTCCGGTAAAGTGTTTATCCATAAGGATGTTACCGTAGCACTATTTGAGCAGGATCCACATTTTGAAGAGGAGAAAACGGTGATGGATAATATTTTCCATACCAACCACCCCGTAATGAACCTCATTCGTAAATATGAAGAAGCCGTGGAATTGAATGACGGCGAAGCCATGGCGGATCTATTTGAACAGATGGATACCTACAACGCCTGGGAATTTGAGGTGAAAGTGAAACAGATTTTAACCCGCCTCAACATCCACCAGCTGCACCAATCGGTGAAAGACCTGAGCGGCG
>CAIUKP010000122.1 GCA_903899675.1 uncultured Bacteroidota bacterium
AGGGCTTATATCCTTTATTGATAAAATAGGTAGGGAACCATCCACCGCCAACACTGCCCACCATCGTCATACTATACAGCACTGCTAAAGGAAGCATTACAGCGGTTCCTTCCTTTCCATACTGATCTTTTAAAAATCCGGGTAACCAGAACAGATAAAACCACCAAACGCCGTCGGTAAGAAATTTGCCGATTACAAAGGCCCAGGTTTGATTGAACCCCAGTAGGGGTAACCAAGCTGTTTTTTCACTTGTTGCCGGAGTAGTAGTTTCTGCGCGATCGCTATTGATATACGCCAGTTCGGCAGGCGACATTCTTTTTTGTTCTTCGGGTTTTTCGTAATACAAAAACCAAAAAATCAGCCATAAAAAACCAACAGCCCCAATGATTATGAAAGCGGCTTCCCACCCAAGGTGTTGGGCAATCCAGGGTACGGATAAAGGTGCCAGCACAGCCCCGATATTTGTTCCAGAATTAAAAATGCCCGTTGAAAAGGATCTTTCTTTTTTAGGGAAATACTCGGCAGTGGCTTTAATGGCTGCCGGAAAGTTTCCCGCTTCACCAAAGCCCAATAAAGCCCTCGAAACCATAAATCCGGCAATGGATACGGGCACAGCCGCCAAGCCCACCAAACCCAATACACTAGATACAACAGTACCCAGCGGCACTGCAAATGCATGGATAATGGCAGCCAGCGACCAGATAATTATCGACCAGGCATATCCCCATTTCGTTCCCAAACGATCGACAATTCTTCCTGCAAACACCATCGAAATGGCATATACAAACTGAAATACGGAGGTGATATTGGCATAATCAGAATTACTCCAGTTGAATTCTTTTTCCAGCAGGGGCTTTAATAAACTAAGTACCTGACGGTCGAGGTAGTTTACCGTTGTTGCAAAAAACAAGAGGGCACAGATCGTCCAGCGATAGTTGCCTATTTTTCCGTTTGAGCTCATGCTTGGATGGATTTAATTATGGCCATAACCTCACGGGTTGCCTGTGTAATTTGATCGTATTGTTTAGCCTCCAACAGGGGCTTGGTGATTAACTTACTCCCCATGCCTACAGCACAAACGCCTGCTTTAAACCAACCGGCGATATTATCCCGATCGAGTTCTACTCCGCCAGTTGGCATGAAAAGTAATTGGGGAAACAATTCTTTTATGGCCGACATAAAACTAGGGCCTAGCACATTACCTGGAAATAATTTAATCATACGAGCGCCCTTATTTTCTGCCGCAATAATTTCGGAGGGCGTCATACAACCCGGCACCCAAAGCATATCATGTTGATCGGCCACTTCGGCAACTTCGGGAACCCAACCCGGACAAATCAGATAATCGGCACCTGCATCAATAAAGGTTCTCGCCATATCAGCGTTTTTGATAGTGCCAATACCCAAGTACAAATCTTTCATTTCTGATTCGCACAATTGCTTCATCAATTTGAAGTTGGCAAGAGCAGCTTCCCCCCGATTGGTATATTCTACTGCACGGATACCGGCATTATATAAGGCTTTCAGCACTTGTATGCTAACTTCAGGATCTTTGTGAAAAAACAATGGCAAAATCCCTTGTTGGGGAATCAGTTGCAGCAATTCATTTTTCTTACTCATATAGATAAAAATCAGGCAACAATGTTAACTAAATCGCGGGTTTGATACGAAAATATTACGCAAACGATTGCGTATATTTATCAGGAAAAAATGCTCAAAAAAGATGGGGGGAACATAATATTGAACAAATTTGCCTGATTTAAAGATAGTCCTTTCCCTTCTTATTTTATTTGAACCGATAAATAATAAAACATGTCGCAAAAAGTTGTTACCCTCGGCGAAATCATGATGCGCCTCTCTACACCCGGCCATGAAAGATTTGTGCAAAGTGATTCTTTGGATGTTACCTATGGTGGCGGTGAAGCCAATGTGGCGGTTGCCTTATCGAATTATGGTTTGCAAGGTGTTTTTGTTACCAAAGTTCCCGATAATGCCCTGGGGCAAGCAGCTATCAATCATATTCGCAGGTATGGGGTAGATACCCAATTTATTGTGCGGGGCGGCAAACGACTGGGCATCTATTTTCTCGAAACTGGCGCTTCTATGAGGGCTTCGCAAGTAATTTACGACCGGGCGGGTGCTTCTATTTCACAGGTAGATGTTGCTGAATTTGATTTTGACAAAATTTTTGAAGGAGCCAGCTGGTTTCATACAACTGGTATTACCCCCGCACTCAGCGATCAATCCGCAGCGCTTACGGAAGCTGCCCTAAAAGCTGCAAAAGCCAAAGGAATTACTACCAGCATCGATTTGAATTACCGTAAAAAATTATGGACCAAAGAAAAAGCCCGGGAAGTGATGACACGGCTCTGCGCCCATGTTGATGTTTGTATCGGTAATGAAGAAGATGCCGATACCACCCTTGGATTTACCTCCGAAGGAACCGATGTTACCAAAGGGGAATTAAATTTGGATGGCTATAAAAGTGTATTCAAACAGATGAAGGATAAGTTTGGATTTAAATACATCGCTTCTACGTTAAGGGAAAGCCACAGTGCCTCTGATAATGGCTGGAGCGCCCTGGTATACGACGGCAATGAATTTTACCATACCAAACAATACGAAGTGCGCATCGTTGATCGCGTTGGAAGCGGTGACTCTTTTGCCAGCGGATTTATCTACGGCTTAGTATCCGGAATGCCCATGCCCGAAGCAGCTGAATTTGGCGTAGCCGCTTCTGCCCTAAAACATACGATTCCAGGAGACCTCAATCATGCCACCCTTTCAGAAGTAAAAGAACTGATGAAAGGAGATGGAAGTGGAAGAGTTCAGCGATAACCCTAGTAATTCTCTTATTAAAATTTTGCTATGATTGTAGATCACATAAATCAGCTACATCGATATGCGAACCTGCATCCACTGTTTGCCAAAGCATTCGATTTTATCCAACAAACCAACCTGGAGTCATTAGAGCTAGGCAAATTTGAGATTGATGGAGAAAACCTGAAAGGCATTGTATCCGATAAGTCTGGCGTGCTGGCTGCCGAATCCACTGCAAAATTCGAATGTCATAATGCACATATAGATATTCAGGTTTGTATCCGAGGTGCTGAAACAATCGGATGGAAACCACGGTCTACCTGTGAATCTCCCAAGGGGGAATATAATCCCGAAAAAGATGTGTTATTTTATGCAGATGCGCCAGACATGTATTTTGGATTGCAGCAAAATCAGTTTGTAATTTTCTACCCCGAAGATGTGCATGCCCCTATGATTGGAGAGGGTACCATCAAGAAACTGGTAATCAAAGTAAAAATCTAACAACCGCCATTACTGCATGGTAGCGATGGGAACCGGATCCATATCGGTAAACGTATAATTTTCGCCTGCCATCGCCCAAATAAATCCGTAATTGGTGGTGCCCGGACCGCAATGTACCGACCAGGGTGGAGAAATAACCGCTTCCTGGTTAGCCATTACAATATGGCGTGTTTCTTGAGGCTCACCCATCAGATGAAATACCCGATGTGCTTCTGGTAAATCGAAATAAAAATATACTTCCATGCGGCGGGTATGGGTATGCGGGGGAACAGAATTCCAAACACTGCCCTCTTTTAAAACGGTAAGCCCCATTACCAACTGACAACTCTGAATACCTTCCTGGTGAATATATTTATAAATAGTTCTTTCGTTGGAAGTGGCTTTTTCACCAAGGTGAACGGGTGCTGCTTCGTCTTTTTGCATGCGACGGTTGGGATAAGTATGATGTGCCGGCGCCGACAATAAAAAATATTGTGCAGGCTGATAGGCCGATGCAGAAGAGAAACTAACAGAACGAGTGCCTTTTCCCAAATACAGTGCATCCAGCTTGCTTAATTCATATACCACTCCATCTGCTTCCACTGAACCGGCGCCTCCCACATTAATTATTCCAAGTTCTCGGCGCTCTAGAAAATAGTCGGCCCGCAGCTCTGCTTCATTGGGCAAAAGTACCGGATTACTTACCGGCATTGCACCCCCAACAATTACCCGATCGAAATGAGAATACACCAATTGTATCTGGTTCGCCTGCATCAGTTTTTGAACCAAAAAATTTTCACGCAATTGTTGCGTATTCATTCCTTTTACTTCGCTGGGACTACTTTGAAACCGAATTTCCATGTTGATTATTTTTTATTATTATCTTCCCATCCATCCACCATCCACCACCAGCAATGTGCCACTTACATAGTCAGAAGCTGGGGAGGCTAAAAATACTACGGGACCTTTAAAATCTTCCGGCTGTCCCCACCTACCTGCCGGAATTCGGGATAAGATGGAAGTGCTTCTTTCCGCATCTTGCCGCAGGGCTTCGGTGTTATCGGTGGCAATGTACCCCGGAGCTATACCATTTACCTGTACGCCTTTTCCTGCCCATTCATTAGATAAGGCTTTTACCAAACTGCTCAGCGCACCTTTACTGGCTGCATAACCGGGCACTAATATACCTCCCTGAAAACTTAATAAGGAGCAGGTAAAGATTATTTTTCCAGCTCCTCTTTCTACCATTTGCTTGCCGAATTCGCGAGACAAAATAAACGGGGCATCTAAATTCAGCGCCAACACATCATCCCAATATTCATCCGGATGTTCAGCTGCCGGCTTGCGCAAAATAGTACCCGCATTATTCACCAGAATATCAATTACAGGATGGTCTTGTTGTACTTGTTTGATAAATGCATACAACGATTCCCGATTACTCAAATTGGCTTGATAAGAAAAAAATTGTTGTCCGGCTGCAACTACTGCCTGTTCAACTTCGCTTCCTTTTGCCGCCAGCGAAGCCGATACACCAATGATGTTTGCCCCTGCTTCTGCAAGGCCAATTGCCATCGACTTTCCTATGCCTTTATTGCAACCAGTTACCAGTGCCGTTTTACCGGTTAATTGAAAAAATGGTAAACTCATATCATTTTTTATACGTAGCTGCGAAGGTATGATTAATGCAAGTAAGCATTACCAATTTTCGAAAAAGAAATGTAACCATTTGCTTATAAGCTTACGCCTCTTTTCCAAGGAATAAAATCATCCTGCAACAATCCCACTGCTTTAGGAGTAATATTTCCGCTGGCGGCTTGGATACAATATTCCAGTATCTCCTCTCCCATTGCTGCAATGGTTTTTTCTCCACTTATAATTCCGCCAGTATCTATATCAATTATATCCGCCATGCGTTTGGCGAGGGCAGTGTGGGTAGCAATTTTTATGGTAGGGCATACTGGATTTCCGGTAGGGGTTCCCAATCCGGTAGTAAACAAAATCAGGGTAGCGCCACTGGCTGCTTTTCCGGTGGTTGCTTCCACATCATTGCCAGGAGTGCATACGAGGCTCAGTCCTGCTCGAGTAGCAGGTTCGGTATAATCCAACACATCAACCACTGGTGAATGGCCACCTTTTAATGCTGCCCCATTACTTTTTATTGCATCCGTAATCAACCCATCCCGAATATTTCCGGGGGAGGGATTCATATCAAAGCCAGATCCTACGCGTTCGGCAGCAGCACTGTATTCATGCATCAGCCGCATAAACTTTCGGGCAGTGGCTTCTTGGGGAGTTCTATCAATCAATTGCTGCTCGGCACCACAGAGTTCAGGAAATTCGGCCAGCAATACTTTTCCTCCTAATGCAACCAATAAATCGGCACAATAGCCCACTGCCGGATTTGCGGAAATGCCGCTAAACCCATCACTTCCTCCACATTTAACCCCTATACATAATTCACTTAATGGGGCAGGCTTTCGCTGAAGCAGATTTAATTGAATCAATTGCTGAAAAGTTGCCCGAATGGCTTCATTTATCAGTTGCTCCTCACTTTGCATTTGCTGCTGCTCAAAAACCAATACCGGCTTATCAAATAATGGGTTTCGTTTTTTTATATCGTCCAGTAGTTGTGGTGTTTGCAAATGTTGGCAACCCAAACTCAATATAGTAACACCCCCCACATTCGGATGATCGGCATAAGCGGCTAAGAGCGCGCTGAGCGTGGCTGCATCTTGCCGGGTACCCCCACAACCTCCTTGGTGATTGAGAAACTTAATACCATCCACATTTTTAAAAACCCGATGGGGTAAAGAGGAGGATGAGGTAGGAGAAAGATCTACCTGATCGATGGATCCGGTTTGTAAAAAACTATCTACTAGTTGCCGGGCTGTTTGTTTGTATTTATTAGAAACTGCATAGCCCAATTGCTCTTGCAGGGCTTCGCGAATCACATCCAGATTTCTGTTTTCGCAAAAAACGGTGGGTATAAAAATCCAATAGTTGGCCGTTCCTACTCTGCCATCCGAACGATGATATCCTAAAAAACTGCGCCCGGCAAATTTCTCAACATCCGGAGGCGTCCATTGGTAAGCATAGGGCTTCCAATCATAGGGTTCCGCAGCATGACCGGTATTTTCAGTTCGCATGCGGCTGCCGGCTTTTACCGGCTGTAGGGTTTTGCCAACTAAAACCCCATACATAATCACCGGCTCACCAACTTGCATATCCTGCAGAAAAAATTTATGTTTGGCAGGGATGTCTTCTATCAGGGTATAGGCATGCTGCTGGTGTGAGACAATTGTTCCTGCAGAAATATTTTGCAAGGCAACCAACACATTATCGGAAGGATGAATGTGCAATACCTGCTGGCTATTCAACATGGCTCGTGTTTTACTAATACTTAATTATTTAACCCGCTTTTCGGGAATCTGTTGAATCAGCCATTGAACCAAATCTTTGGCTGCCTGAAAATTTTGAAAATCGGGGGAGAGTCGTAATCCGCTTACATACTCATTGTACAACCAGGGATCACCTGTAACAAAAACAGTTCCCTTACCCAGTTTAGCTACTGCAAAAA
>CAIUKP010000123.1 GCA_903899675.1 uncultured Bacteroidota bacterium
AAAGCAACGACTGTTGCAATAAACCGAACATAACATACCCATCCTTCTGTTCTGTTAATGGCAAAAAATACGGAAATGCCAGCCAATACAAAAAGTGCCGTGTAGAGTTTAGAAAAAAGAGAATTAAATATCGCATATACCGCTTCTACATATTCACCTTTATTATTCAGGAAGTAGGCCACAATTCCCATATCGAGTAAAACAAGATATACCCATTGAGGTCCCTGGTCATCGGTTGATCCCAGATTGGGAATAAACTCTACAATAAAATAGAGACAACAAAAAAGGATGGTAAGTAAGTCACTGGAATTAGAAAGCGAGAACCCCCTGTTTGCCGTTTTAGTAATCGGCGTATTTATTTCAGCCGTTTTTACTGGGGAAAATTTTTTATTTTTTTTCATATAGTATTCCAGTTAAAGGATGGATGGATTTATAAATTTCTAATGATATCTAGTTTACGTTTCATTAACGTAGAGTCGTTGGGAAATATTTTGAGCGCACTATCTGCCCTTTGCACCATGTGGGATGTTAAGGCAGAGGGGAAACAGCTAACTTTAACGTTTGTCATTGCCTGCAGAAAAGTATTCCAGGTTCCTGGCACATCCGGACGATGAGCAATAAATTCGTAAAATGCTTTTTTTATCGCATTGGTATCTTTTCGGTTTACACTAGATGCTACCAATAAGTCGTAATAATTTTTTACCCTGGGTCTGTTATAAAAAGCTAAAGAGGCATATTTATAAGCGCTATCAGGTTGATTGCTGTTTATATATACCAAGGCCTTTAAAAATTCAGCGTACATCAGGTGTGGGTTCACGTTTTGGATTCTGTTAATATATTTCATAGCCTCATCATACCTTCCCTTTTCTCCCAAGTACCGGGCCTTAATCCCATCCAAAGGAAGGGTAGAATACCCAATATTTGGAATGGAAGGGAATGCAGAAACAACATAGTCTGGGCTTAGCTTAACTGGTTCATTCTCCATATCCACCCGTGTTTTTTCTTGAATGATCAGTGACTGATAGGTTTGATAAGTAATAAAAGCTGCCGGCAATAAAAAGATCAGCGAAATAAATGAGAGCAGCATCACACTTACGCCTGGATACTTTGGGGATTGTGTTGTGTTTTTTTCCTCAGATGCAGACCGATAATGCAACAGATTGGCTAAAGCCAATGCAAGTACTAATGCGAAAAATATCTGGTTAATGGGTCGTTCTATTGGGAAATTGAAAAAGGCATCCACTCCATAGGCTACTAAACCTATGGTTGACATTACCAGGATTGCTTCAATTTCTCCTCGGTCGCCTTTTATAATAAATCGGATGGTATACCAGGCAATGCAAACAAAAATGGATAAGTATAGGATACCTCCTGGGAGTCCGAGTTCAGCGAAAAATTCTAAAAAATCGTTATGGGCATGCAGGGGAACTGATAATTCGTTGAAAATATCTTTCGAAGGATCAATACTTTCTAGTTTCCAGTTTCCATAGCCGGCACCTTTTAGGGGGTGGGCTTTTGTATAGGTGATAGCATGTTGCCAGAAAGCTAATCGCTGATTGCGGCTTTCATCTTTGTCAGATACAATCGAAGTCATTCTTTCTGAAGCATTTCCGTATTGACTTCCTCCTTCATCTCCAAAATTGTATTTTGAAGAACTGATTAAGGCCTGGGATATAAGCAGCGCAATTATTCCGGGGAGAATGATTGCAAGCGGTTTATAAAGCATTTTGTAATGTTTACTTCTCCATATTCGATATAATGCAAATAGTATAGTAAACGCAACCACTATCAGGTAGCTGAGATAAGTTGTTCTTGAGTTTAGCAGTACAATAACCAGCGTACCCACCGTAAAACTGGCCAGAAAGAATATTTTCCGATAGCCTGTGATTGATAGCAATCCATATAAGGCAAAGGGAATTTTAATCATCAAACTGGCTGCATAGATATTTTTATTTCCAGCATTTCCCCGCATACCCAGCACGATTTCGGTAAAAGTTAGCCCACCCATTTGGGAAAATAAAAGCGACAAGGATTGCAGGGATTGAAATAATAATATGCCGGTTAAGATATAAGAAAC
>CAIUKP010000124.1 GCA_903899675.1 uncultured Bacteroidota bacterium
CAGTAATCATTGGTTTTGGTATGCGGTAATTTTGGTTGCTTCTTACTTAATGGTGAGCCGTTTACCCATGCTGGCATTTAAATTTTCTGGTAATCAGGAATCCCGAATAAAAATCCGTTATCTAGTTGCGCTCGTTGCTATAACTGCCATTGCTTGCTGGATACTAGGCTGGTTGGGCGTAACGGTTGGATTCATTGCTTATCTAGCCCTATCTTTGTTATATAAAAAAAATACACATGACCTATCAGGTTCAAATTAAAGTGATGCCCTTGAAAGATTTGTTAGACCCTCAGGGTAAAGCCGTAATGTCGGGGCTTCATCAATTAGAAATTTCCGGAGTGCAAGATGTGCGAGTAGGTAAACATATTATCCTTTCAATAGAAGCGGCTGATGCCACGGCGGCGGAAACTATAGCCCAACAAGCTGCTCAACAGTTGCTGGCGAATCCAGTGATGGAATTTTTTGAAGTTTCTGTTTCTGCCTGAGTAATTCTACTAATTTAAAATATTCCGATTGCTATACCTCGTTCCCACCCCACTTGGTAATTTAAAAGATATTACCCTCAGGGCTTTGGAAGTACTGAAAGAGGTGGATTTGATATTATGTGAAGATACCCGCACTTCTCAAAAGCTATTGCAACATTACCAAATTAATAAGCCACTTACTCCCTATCACCAGCATAATGAACATCGCATTGCCGATCATTTGGTTGCGCAATTGCAGGCAGGTAAAAAAATGGCCCTGATAACAGATGCCGGAACACCCGGAATTTCGGATCCCGGATTTTTATTGGTAAGGGCTTGTATTCAGCAGGGAGTGACCGTTAATTGTTTACCCGGGGCTACCGCCTTTGTACCAGCCCTCATTAACAGTGGCTTTTCTGCCCAACGATTTTGTTTTGAAGGATTTTTACCCTTAAAAAAGGGGCGACAAACTTTACTGAAATTGTTGGCGACCGAAACCCGCACGATTATTTTGTATGAAAGTCCGGTTCGATTAGTAAAAACACTTACGGATTTGGCAACATACATGGGAGAAACACGCCGGGCAAGCGTGAGCAGAGAAATTACCAAAATGTTTGAGGAAACTCGCAGAGGCACATTACAGGAGCTGATTGCCTATTTTACGCTAAAGCCTCCCAAGGGAGAAATTGTACTAGTGCTAGAGGGAAGGGATGAAAAAAGCTCGAAATCTACAGAAAATTGAGTGCGGGTTTGCTATCCTTCTCAGGAATGAGTAAATTACCTGCTCTAATCAAATATTCAATCAATTAAAGTAATTATATGAATACTAAATTCGGCGCTGTTCTTTTGTTTAGTTTGGTAATGGTTTCCTCCGCAATGGCACAGGCGGAAAGATGGCAACAGCGTATTCGGTATACGATGAATGTAGATATGGATGTAACTACGAATCGATTAAAGGGAACTTCAAAAATTGAATATTCCAATCAATCACCCGATACCCTTACCCGTATATTTTTTCATACTTACTGGAATGCCTTTCAACCCGGCAGCAGTATGGATGTGCGCAGTCAGGAATTGGGAAAAACAAAATTATTTGAACCTTCCCGAAATTCAGATGGACTCGATTGGGATGATCGTGTAAAAGACCGCATTAGTAAGCTAAAACCTGAGGAGATTGGATTTCAGCAAGTGAAAAAAGTAGTAATCAACGGGGTAGCGCAGCAAATGAAGGATCATGAAACTATTTTGGAGGTTGTTTTAACCAAGCCCATTCTTCCTCGTTCAAAAGTGATAATTGAGTTGCAATTTGAGGCCCAGGTACCATTTCAAATCAGAAGGAGCGGTCGAGACAATAAGGAAGGCATCCGCTACAGTATGAGCCAGTGGTATCCCAAAATGGTAGAATACGATTATCAGGGCTGGAATGCCAATCCTTACATCGCGCGAGAATTTTATGGAGTTTGGGGCGATTATGAGGTGAACATTACTATTGATAAAAACTACTTGGTGGCAGCAGGGGGCGATTTATTGAATCCGGCTGAAACAGGTTTTGGCTATCCTACCAATGGAGAAGTAGCAAAAACATCAACCGGAGATAAAATAACCTGGAAGTGGCAGGCAAATAATGTGCATGATTTTATGTGGGCGGCTGATCCTACCTTTACCTTAATTACCCGTAATTTGACAAACGGACCGCTCGTTCGGGTAGTTTATAAAAAGGTAGATTCTTTAGAAGCTAACTGGCAGCGTTTAGCCGATAGCATGGTATCTGCCTATCCCATAATGGCGAAAACATTTGGGGCATATCCCTATAAAACCTACACTTTTATTCAGGGGGGAGATGGAGGTATGGAATATCCGATGGCTACCCTACTTAAATCAGCCAGTATTGGAACAGCTATTCATGAGTGGATGCACAGTTGGTTTCAGATGATGATGGGTACCAATGAATCGCTGTATCCCTGGATGGATGAAGGCTTTACGGATTATGGCACTAACCGTGTAATGAGTGAGATGAGAAGAGCTACCGGATTTTTCTTTACCAATTCTTACCGGAGTTATTTTAATTTGGCAAAAAGCGGATTAGAAGAACCTGCATCTACCCATTCCGATCACTATAATACCAACTATGCGTATTCCTCCGCAGCCTATGGAAAAGGTGCCGTATTTATGGCCCAACTGGGCTATATCGTTTCGGATAGTTTGCTCAATAAAATTTTATTGGAGTATTATAATACCTGGCGATTTAAGCATCCCAATCCCAACGACTTTATTCGAGTTGCAGAAAAAGTAAGTGACATGGAACTGGATTGGTATAAAGAGTATTTTATCAACTCTACCAAAACCATTGACTATTCGGTGGGAGATATCAATGTGAAAGACGACAAGGCTCAAATAACCATTAAGCGGGTTGGAAAGATGCCCATGCCGGTAGATGTGCTGATTACTTTTAAAGATGGCACTAAAGAAATGCATTCCATCCCCCTCAACCTGATGTATGGAAATAAACCTGCAGAAGGAAATATACCCTGGAAACAAGAGCGGGAATGGAGATGGACCCATCCCGAATATACATTCGAAACCACGCACTCAGTAAAAGAAATAAAGTCCATCGAAATCGACCCCAGTAATCGGCTGGCTGACATCAATCGCTCGAATAATCGGCTGACAATTCCAGATTAAGCATTTGCATACGAGAAATAGAGCAGGGGAAAACCACTAGGGTTCCCCTGTTTTATTTTGGAACATGCAGAACGAATTTCTCTTCGAAATAAGGTTCGGGGAATATTTTAAAAATAGGCATCATGTGGGGTCGTACTCCGCTTTCAAAAATCTCTTGCGCTAAATCGCCTCCCTTTAGGCAGATGAGTCCGTGTGCCATTGAATTCACTGGATCAGTGGGTTGTCGCTTTTTTATTAAGGGGCTACTCCATTTCCACAAATCTTTTAACGGGGCCACCGCTCTGGATACGGCGAAATGGAAACTCGTTTTTTTCAGGTCCTCCACCCTCGAATGAGCCGTAGTAATATTATGTATGCCTGCTCCCTCACATACGGCTTCCACCACTTTCAGCTTTTTTCCAATACTATCCACCAGTAAAAATTTTACTTCCGGAAAAAAGATAGCTAGAGGAACGCCCGGGAAACCTCCGCCACAGCCGATATCAATAATTCGGGTTCCGGGCTGAAAATCTGCAATAGCGGCAATACTGAGGGAGTGCAATACATGATGTAAATAAATGCTGTCGATATCTTTTCGGGAGATCACATTAATTTGAGCATTCCACTCTTTATACAATGCTTCCAGCTTCCGAAACTGTTCCAACTGATGCGCATTAAAATCTCCAAAATAACGTTCAATTAGTTCCAGTTTTTCCGGGGTGCTTTCCATATTGCGGGGAGGGTAAGGAGGTAATAGAAAAGCGTCCAGCAATCGAGCAATAAAAACCAGGGCCAGAGGTCTGCTTCCTTTAGTTTATGCATAGTTCTGTAATATACCACCGCTTGAATTAGAAAACGAACAGCAAAAATGGACAATGCGATTTGCCAGTTAAAAAAAACAGCCGAAAGTATTAAAAGTGGATAATAAAAAAACAAAGTGGTTGAATACAATCCAAGTAAAAACTGATGTAAGGGTCGGTAAAATCGGCTGGTAGTGTAATGGCGGTATTTTTGTACCATCCACTCACTCCATTTTTTTCTAGCTTCGCTATAGGTAAAAGTATCCGGATCAATCATAATGGCTGTATTCTTAGCGTTAGCCACCTGATTGATAAAAAGATCATCGTCTCCACTAGGTATTTGATTGATGGAGGAAAATCCTTTGTTTTTTAAGAATATTTCTTTTTTATAGCTGAGGTTTCTACCCACTCCCATGTAGGGGATGCCGGCCAGTGAATAAGAAAAATACTGAAGGGCGGTATGAAAGGTTTCGAACCGGATTAATTTGTTAAGAATGCCTGGTCTTTTATTGTAAGGACCATACCCCAAAACAATTTCGGTGTTTTCCCCATAAGCCCCTTGCATTTTATGAATCCAATGTTCAGATGCGGGAATGCAATCGGCATCTGTAAGCAAAAGGGTTTCATACTTTGCAGCACGAATGCCCATGCTTAGGGGAAATTTTTTGCCAGTAATTAATTTGGCTTCCTGTGTGAGGTGAATATTATTGATGTGTTTGAAAGATTTTTTAAATTCATCAATCACATATCTGCCGTCATCCAGCGAATTGTCGTTCACGATAACTAATTCGTGCGAAGTGGGATATTCCTGCACAAGGATTCCGGGAAGGTTTCTGGCAAGATTTTCTGCTTCATCTCGTGCACAAACGATAACAGAAACGGGATTTTCCTGGGTTTCGGTTTTTTTGGCTTCTTTATAAAAAGCCAGCCGGCTGAAGAAAAATAAGTAATAAAAAACCTGTATGGCGGAAACCGCACAAAAAGCGTAAAAAAGTATTATACCTACGATTTCTGGTAACATGCAGCAAAAATAATGTTTGTGGTGCAAAGAATCTCCGGAATATGCGATTCGGTGAATATTATAGCGATTATTTCTGCCTGCATTATTCTGCTTATTTTTGCAGATGGCCGAAATTGCTTTTACGCTTGCAGGAACCGATACCCAATCGGCTGCCCGTGCCGGTACGCTGGTTACCGATAATGGAGCTATTAACACCCCTATTTTTATGCCGGTAGGTACGGTGGGCACCGTTAAGTCGCTCAATCAGCAGCAACTCATGCATCAGGTGAAAGCCCAGATTATCTTGGGAAATACCTATCACTTGTATCTGCGCCCCGGCACTGCCATTTTGGAAGCTGCAGGAGGTTTGCACCGGTTTATGAACTGGCATCGGCCCATATTAACAGATAGTGGCGGATATCAGGTATTTTCTCTGGCTGCCAACCGGAAAATTACAGAAGCTGGGGTAGTTTTTCAATCCCATATCGACGGGAGCCGACATTTATTTAGTCCAGAATCCGTAATGGGTGTTCAGCGTAGTATTGGAGCGGATATTATTATGGCATTTGATGAATGTCCGCCCTATCCCAGCGAATATGCGTATGCGCGCACCAGTATGGATTTAACCCATCGATGGCTTACCCGATGTGTAGATTACCTGGCTGCCCATCCCCCCTTGTATGGGTATGCCCAGGCATTATTCCCTATTGTTCAGGGTAGTACGTATCCAGATTTACGAAAGGCCTCCTGTGAATTTATCAGTTCGGTGGGGGCTGAGGGTAATGCGATAGGCGGACTAAGTGTAGGAGAGCCGGAAGAAATGATGTATGAGCATACGGCAGCTTGCTGCGAATATTTGCCGGCAAATAAACCGCGGTATTTAATGGGTGTAGGAACTCCCTGGAATATTTTAGAATGTATTTCGCTGGGGATAGATATGTTTGATTGTGTGATGCCCACCCGAAATGGCAGAAATGGCATGTTGTTTACAACGCATGGAGTGATGAATATTCGGAATAAAAAATTTGCCGATGACTTTTCCCTGATAGATCCAGGATTACCGGAAGACAGCCAGCTGCCCTATACAAAAGCCTATTTGCGACATCTTTTTGTGGCCGACGAATTATTGGCATTGCAATTGGCCAGTTTGCAAAACCTTAGTTTTTACCTGTGGTTAGTAGGGGAGGCAAGAAAAAAAATTCTGGAAGGGGTTTTTGGTTCCTGGAAACAGCAGATGATACCCCTTTTGAAGCACCGGATGTAGCCAAACAATATGGAACAGGGTTTAACAAGGTTTTTTAGCTGTGCACACCCGCAGCCCATTATCTTTGCTGATAGCCATGAAAAAGATTGACTGGTACATATTAAAGAAGTTTTTAACCACCTTCTTTTTTGCTATTTTCTTATTCACCATTATTGCGGTAGTGATAGATGTGAGTGAGAAAACCGACGAAATGGTTCGCTCCCGGTTAGGCGTAAAGCGGATTATTTTAGAATATTACATCGGCTTCATTCCGCATATTATCGCCCTGCTATTTCCTTTGTTTGTATTTATTGCAGTAATTTATTTTACTTCTAAGATGGCGGTGCAAAGTGAAATCATTGCCATGATTGCTGGGGGAACCAGTTATCGGCGATGGCTGCGACCATATTGGATTGGGGGAATTATATTGGGGGTTGTTTTATGGTTTGCCAATCAGTATGTGGTACCCAGGGCCAACAAGATTAGAAGCAGCTTTGAAGCGAAATATATTGATGCGAATTCTAGTTATAATGCCTTGGTGGGTGGGAATAATAATATTTATTTTCGGGTAGATTCGTTTACCTATGCCGGAATTTTACGCTACGACACGCTCACCAAGCGGGGTGGGCCAATATTTATGTATCGGCTGGATAGCAATCGCCTTACCAATAATATGCGGGCAGAAGGTATTGTATGGGATACGGCCACCCGAAAATGGCGCTTAGAATCTTTGTTAAATCGTCAGTTTAATCGATTGGGGGAGAAAATTACCTTGCAGGATTACGAAAACCGCACCTACAATTTTACCCCACAGGATTTAGGCAGAGACAAATACACCAAAGAACGATTAACCACGCCCGAATTGAATCGGTACATTGAATTAGAAACCCTTCGTGGGTCGGAGGGGTTGAATGATTTGAAAGTAGAAAGGTACCGAAGGGATGCAACCAGTGTAACGGTTATACTGCTTACCTTGATTGGTGCTATTGTTGCGGGCAGAAAAGTAAGGGGTGGGAGTGGCTTGCACCTAGCCATTGGTTTTATGTTGGCAGCCTTATTTATTA
>CAIUKP010000125.1 GCA_903899675.1 uncultured Bacteroidota bacterium
CACCAGTTGGGTGAAAATTTCCTTTTTCTTCAAAAGGTTTACGTCCCTTCAGGCTGGGTCTGGAATAAATTAATTCAATCGAACCCAAACCAAAATCTTGGGTAATTTTTTGGGTAGGACTTGGTTGCGGCATTTTAATTTGTGCCATGGCAGACATAGATAGCAAAGTTGCTGCCACGAGTAATATTTTTTTCATGTGTACTAGGTTTTAATTGCAAAGGTATAGAAACCAATTGTAATTCAAAGTTGAAAAGCCGGATGAAATCTTTGCAGGGTATCGCGCAAAAAATCACGGTTCAGGTGGGTATAGATTTCGGTAGTGGTAATACTCTCATGGCCTAGCATTTCTTGCACCGCTCGTAAATCGGCACCCCCTTCTACCAAGTGGGTGGCAAACGAATGGCGGAAAGTATGGGGGGAGATGATTTTGGTGATGCCCGCCTGTTGAGCCAATGACTTGATAATATAAAATACCATAACTCTGCTTAAGGGACTACCTCTTCTATTTAAGAATAGGAAATCTTCTTTTCCGGGCTTTATTGTATTTTGAGTTCGAATATGTTCGGTGTATAAACTGATATACTGCATCGCTGAGCGACCGATGGGAATCAATCTTTCTTTATTGCCTTTACCGATTACACGAATAAATGCATCATCTGGAAAATAGCCGGATAAAGTAAGTTGTATCAACTCACTTACCCGTAAACCACAACTATACAAGGTTTCGAGCATGGCTTTGTTTCTTACTCCTTCTGGGGTACTTACATCTATGGAGGCAAACATTTGATCAATCTCTTCTACACTAAGCGTATCTGGCAGATGACGAGGGGTTTTGGGAGCTTCCAACAAAGCTGCCGGATCGCGGGATACCATTTGTTCAATAATGCAGAATTTAAAGAAACCCCGAATACCCGAAATGATGCGTGCCTGTGAAGTAGCGGATAAGCCTATTTTACTGAGCCATTGAACAAATTGTTGCAAATCTCCAAGTTCCACATCCTCGGGTGCTTTGCTGATGCCGGAAAGGGAAAAATAACGGGTAAGCAATTCTACATCATGCATATAGGCAACCACCGAATGATCACTGAGTGATTTTTCTAGTTGGAGCCAGGCCTTAAAGCCTTTTAGATAGATTTTCCACATGAGTAACGTCGTATACTACTTAAACGAAATGATTCGCGGGATATTATTTTGGAATTACCAACGGGCTAAACGATATTGCAACGATATACCTATTCACCTATTTATTCAGTATGCAGGTTAATCTACGATCGTTCAAACAAAAAGTTCGTTACCACAAATCCGCTTTTAAACGCTATCTGGGAAAAGTAGAAAAGAACCCACCCCGCAATCTCGACAAGATGGCCGAACAAATAGATGCTGAAGTTTGGAAAGAAATCGATTGCCTCAGTTGCGCCAACTGTTGTAAGTCTATGACGCCTACATTTAACAAAACAGACGTAAAACGAATTTCCACTCACCTTGGAGTTACGCCAGCTGCATTTACCGAAAAATGGCTAACCTACGATAAAAAAAGAAGGGGATTGGATGAATAAAAAACAGCCCTGCCAGTTCTTAGATACAACTACGCATTTTTGCAGTATCTATGAGGTTCGCCCAGCCGATTGTGCTGGATTCCCGCACCTGAAAAAGAAAAAAATGACCGACTATATTCATGTGCACCAGCAAAATATCGAATATTGTCCTGCCACTTACCGCATGGTAGAAAAAATGCAGGAAAGATTGTAAGCGGATTAAAAATAAACGTCTTCAATCATCAAAAATTCTCGCAATACAGAGTCAGTAATGGTAATAGCCACCACATCAAACTGAATGTATTTCCATTCTGGATTGGCTTCCAAATAGGCTTCTGCAGTATTTTTTAAGCTGTTCATTTTCTCTCGGGTGATGCTTTCCTCGGGATATCCATAGCGGAGCGATTTTCTGGTTTTTACCTCAATAAAATGAAGTCGATTTTCATAGGAAGCAATGATATCTACTTCCCAATATCGAAACTGCCAATTCCGCTCAAGAATGTTAAATCCCCGCTCTTGTAATGCAATGGCTGCTAATTCTTCCCCAAGGTTTCCAGTATCTTTATTAGTTTGCATTGCTTATTTTTCACAAAAATATTCCTGAAAAATTAGCTGTTTTGCGTATTTGTTACCCGACTAATTACGTTATTTGAATATGGAAAACATTTTCTCCTTACAGGGTACACTTATGCACTACGATTGGGGCGGCCAGCAATTTCTGCCTGAACTCTTAGGTATTGCTAACGAGCAGGGTATGCCATTTGCAGAGTATTGGATGGGAGCCCATCCCAAATCTTCTTCCTCCATACTGGTTAATAATCAACCGGTAAAGCTGGTAAATGCGATTGCAGATAACCCAAATCACTACTTAGGGAATCGCGTTGCGACTCGTTTTGGGAGTCTTCCTTTTTTATTAAAAATTCAGGATGTGCAGCATATCCTGTCTATCCAAGTTCATCCCACCCTCGAAGAAGCCATAGCAGGTTTTGAAAAGGAAGAAAACGCCGGAATACCGATAGATGCCCCGAACAGAAATTATAAAGACAAAAACCATAAACCCGAGATGCTGGTAACGCTCAGTGATTTTTGGTTACTACACGGATTCTGCTCACCTGAGCTTATAGCAAAAAGATTAGATAACATACCCGAATTTAATCTATTAAAGCCTTTATTCAATAAAGATGGATTAAAAGCTGTTTATCAATTTGTTATGGAAATAGATTCGGCAGATGCGCATTACTGGTTATTGAATCTGGTGAAGCGGGAAATTCGAAAAATGAGAGAGGGTCAATTAACCCCCAAAGATCCTGGATGGTGGGTAGCCCGTTTATATCCAGATTCTGAGGAGCCTGAACAAATAGATAAAGCTATTTTTTCGATATATATTCTCAATATTGTTCATTTACCCAAAGGCGCTTCTTTATTTCAAAGTGCGGGATTACCGCATGCATATATGCAAGGCCAATGTGTTGAGTTGATGAGTAATAGCGATAACGTGCTGCGCGCAGGCTTAACTCCCAAGCATATTGATGTACCTGAATTAATTCGACTTACCCGTTTCGAAACTACCCATCCTAATATCCAAACAGGATTAATTGGTAGGGAAGGTGAAACTCAATTTCCAGTACCAGTAGATGATTTTGCCCTAACACGCATAACGATTACTCCGGAAATCAATTATCAGCATACAAGTAGTTCACCAGAAATATTAGTGGTAACCGAGGGAGCCGCCCTATTAAACCAGAAAATGGTATTAAAAAAGGGAGAATCCGTTTATATTTTGCCCAATACCGACTATCAGATTACTTGTTCAGGGGCAGTTACTTTGTTTAGAGCCTGGGTACCCTGATTAAACTCATTTTCCACAGGAATTGGCAGTCACAATAATTCGGGGTAAATTTGTATTCCTATTTAATACCGCATGAAAATAAACAAAACACAATTGATTGCTTTAGTGCTTATGTTCATAGCTGCTACTATTTACAGAGCAATGCCAGGACGACCCTGGGGTTTTGCTCCTCAATGGTCAATTGCATTATTCAGCGGGGCTTTATTTGTTAAAAATAAAAAATGGGCTTTTCTTTTTCCACTTGTATCTATGCTGGTTTCTGATGGAATTTACCAAATACTGTACTTACGAGGTATGTTTCCAATGCCCGGTTTTTACTCAGGTCAGTGGGTGAATTATCTGCTCTTTTTAAGTGTAACTCTTTTCGGATTTTTAATGCGTACCGATAAACCCTACCAGATACTGGGGGCTTCGATTGCAGGCCCTACCAGCTTCTTTTTAATGAGTAATTTTCTAGTTTGGATGGGTGGGGGAGGATATCATCACCCAAGAACCTTCATAGGATTGATGAATACATATATGGATGGCATTCCTTTTTATCAGAATAGTATCATCAGTACAGTGGTATTTTCATGTATACTTTTCAGTACTTACTATTTGCTGTCAAGAGAGCGTTCTGCTTTAAAGCAATTTGCATAAGAATATTCAGCGGTTATTTTCAAGTTATATCAGTTATATTCGGTGTATCCGGATTCTTGTTCATATACCAAATCTTGCAGCAGATGATGTCCATCAGCAGCCATTGTAGCCAATTCGTCGCAACGGTTATTATAAGGATTGTCCGCATGTCCCTTTACCCAGTGAAACATAATTTGGAATTCAGCAGCCAGGTCAGCATACTGTAACCATAGATCCTTATTCTTTTTGCCTCCTTTAAAATCGGTCTTAATCCAGTTTTTAAGCCATCCCTTTTGTACACTATCAACAATATAACGGCTATCCGTATAAATTTTAACTGTAAGCCCTTTTCTATTGAGTGATGCCAATCCTTTAATAACTGCCAGCAATTCCATGCGATTATTGGTGGTATGGCGATAGCCTGCAGATAGTTCTTTTCGGGCAGTACCCCATAATAAAAGAATTCCATAGCCCCCTCTTCCGGGATTGCCCCTTGCTGCCCCATCGGTGTATATAACCAACTGTTTTGAATCGCTCATTCTATAAAATAAACATGAAATTAGTTTCAAAAATTCGAATCCTGCTATCATTATGAATTTTTTGAACAAAAACCCCTCATAATCGGATGCAAAAACACAATTTAAATTTGTATTTTTAAGGATGCCATATGATTATATAATAATCGGTGCCGGATCGGCCGGTTGTGTACTAGCCAACCGACTTTCCGCCAACCCTAACCATTCGGTATTGTTAGTGGAAGCCGGTAAAAAAGATTCCAACCCCCTCATTCATGTTCCGGGTGGTTACACGATGTTAAATAAAACCGAGTGTGACTGGGGTTTTTGGACAGAGCCACAGGAACATGTTGCAAACAGAAAAATTTATTTGCCTAGAGGGAAAACCTGGGGGGGAAGTAGTTCTACCAATGCCATGGCTTATGTGCGTGGCAACAAGGAAGATTACAACCAATGGGCTTCCTTAGGCAATGAGGGTTGGTCGTATGAGGATGTATTAACATTTTTTAAAAAATCGGAACACAATCAACAGTTTGGAGCGCCTTTTCATAGCAAAGACGGAGAATTGAATGTTACCCTTCCAGATCAGATACCACCCCTTGCTGATAAATTTGTTGAAGCATGCACACAAGTAGGCATTCAGGCAGTACCAGATTATAACGGAGCTGAACAAATAGGGGCAAGTTTATTACAATTCACCATAAAAAACAATTCACGGCATAGTGCGGCGGCAGCCTTTTTAAAGCCTATACTGGAAAGAAAAAATCTTACTATAATTAGTCAGTCAAGGGTTCATAAAATTATCCTGCAAAATAAAAGAGCCACCGGTATTGAAGTAGCAGACCCTCGGGGCAATAAAACGCAATATTTTGCTAGTAAGGAAGTAATACTGTCGGCAGGAGCATTTCAGTCACCACAGATTCTCTTACTATCCGGCATTGGATCATCGGATGAGTTAAACAAATTTGGGATCGACACTAAACATGAGCTTCCGGGTGTTGGTAAAAACCTACAAGATCATTACTGGAGTGGAGTTAGTTGTAAAACCAATATTCCTACCAGTAACTCAACGCTGAAACCCCTGAACAAAATTTCGGCCCTAATAAGCTATCTATTTTCCAAAAAGGGACCTTTGGCAAGAAGTCCGCTCGAAGCCAATGCCTTTTATTGCTCCGATAGCCAACTCAACCGTCCGGATATTCAATTTCATTTTGGTTCTTTAGGTATTTCTGGAGATTATTCCACTGATTTTTACGATATCAATACTTTTACAAAAGAAGACGGGTTAGGTATTTTGGCTATTATTCTTCACCCAAAGAGCCGAGGTTTTGTAGGGTTACAGAATAGCAATCCCGAGAGTACCCCGCTGATTCAGCCGAATATTTTTCAAGATCCCGCTGATAGGGAATTACTTACACAGGCGCTAAAAAAAGCTATAACCATAATTCAGGCCCCAGCTTTTCAACCCTATCTGAAGGGTGAAATAAACTGGCCTGCACAGTTGGATGATGAATTTTTACAGGAACACATTAATAAAACCCTCGAAACCCTTTACCATCCAGTAGGAACCTGTAAAATGGGATCAGATGAAATGGCGGTGGTGGATGCAGAGCTAAAAGTTAGAGGTATCGAAGGGCTTCGGGTAATAGATGCCTCCATTATGCCCACCATAGTTTCTGGTAATACCAATGCCCCCACAATAATGATTGCCGAAAAAGGAGCCCATATGATATTGACTAATTAAGGTAAACTGATTAAAATTGTGCTTGATTCTTTAATTTAGCACTTATCGTCACAAAATCTTTGTGTAAACTAATAGAAAGCAGCGGCAAGAAAAGTTATGCATCAATCAGACTCAATAAAGAATAAGAATATAACTGATCTCAAGTCACAAAAAAAAGCAGTATCTGACCCTGTATCCCCATTAGCAAACTTTTCGGTATCCAATCAGGTTCGGCAAAAGGGTGGATTACAAAAGGTGAGCTTTTGGCTTAGATATTCTACAGAATTCGGACAAGAAATTTTCATAACAGGGAATCACCCTCTTTTAGGCAATAATAACCTTTCAGAGGCATTACCATTGCAGTATTTTAATGAACATTATTGGACGGTTTCGGTTGATTTTTCTGCCATTTCTCTACCTGCGGATGGCATTGCCTACCATTACTTTATAAAGGAGAATGGCTCCATAAATCATGAGTGGGGGGATTATAAAAGAATCGAAAGCTCAGATGCCAACTATAATGAATTATCCCTTTTGGACAGCTGGAATTATGCGGGATATATTGAGAATACATTCGAAACAGAGCCTTTTCAACAGGTATTACTAAAAAAGTTGCCGACAGCTTCACAACTAATCAATCAACCCAATACATCATTTACGCACCAATTTATTGTAAAATCTCCCCTTTTGCAAGATGCTGAAACGATTTGCTTATTAGGTAGCGGAGATACCCTTGGTAACTGGCAAACTGAAAAGCCTGTTTTACTTAAATATGTTCCCAAAACTTCTAGTTACGAGGTTTCTTTGAATCTTTCAGAAGATGACTTTCCCATTGCTTATAAATATGGAATATATCATTTGGGAGAAAAGAAATTTGTACGCTACGAAAATGGTAATAACCGGGTAGCACACAACCGGGCAGTGAGTAATACCCTGGTTCGCTACCACGATGGATTTGTATGGTTGCCCAACACATCTTGGAAAGGAGCTGGCATTGCAATTCCTGTATTCAGCATAAGAACCCAGGATGGATTTGGAATAGGAGAATTTTCCGATATAAAGAAGTTGGTAGATTGGGCGGCAGGTATTGGTTTACAATTAATTCAATTGCTGCCGGTAAATGACACAACCGCAACCCATACAAAAGCGGATTCTTATCCCTATGCAGCCATATCAGCTTTTGCATTACATCCAATGTATTTGCATTTGCCAGCCATGTCTGATCAAATTGGAAAAGATGAATTGTTAGAGCTTGAGCCTTTGCGGAAAACGGTGAATCAATCAACTTCGGTAGATTATGAAAAGGCAAATGAGATCAAACAGTCATTTTGCAAACTACTTTACCAACGAACAGGTTCTGCAACTTTGGCTTCAGAATCATTTAACCAGTTTTTTAAACACAACGAACATTGGTTGAGACCCTATGCTGCTTTCTGTTATTATCGAGACTTATATGGCAATGTTGAATTTAGTAAATGGCCAGCTCACACTGCCTGGGATGAGCAATTGATGGGTGCCTATTTTTCAAATACAGCCGAAAGTGAAGAGCAGATTGGTATGGGTTACTATTGTTTTCTCCAATATCATTTATTTCTTCAGTTGAAAGATGCTACTCAATACGCACATAGCAAGGGCATCATAGTAAAAGGAGATATTGCAATTGGGGTTTACCGAAATGGAGCAGATGTTTGGCAACAACCCGAATTATTTAATCTGAACTTTCAAGCCGGTGCACCTCCCGATGATTTTGCATTAACCGGACAAAATTGGGGTTTCCCAACCTATAATTGGCAAAAAATGAAAGAGACCGGTTTTGCCTGGTGGAAGCAACGGTTTGCCCAAATGAGTGATTATTTTGATGCCTTTCGAATTGACCATATTCTTGGATTTTTCAGAATCTGGAGTATTCCCGACCATGCAATTGAGGGTATCATGGGGCACTTTGTACCAGCAATACCCATTATGCCGGATGAATTAACAGAAAGGGGCATACACCTTAGTGAAGCCAGATTAACTCAACCCTTTATCAACGAACAGGTTTTATGGCAAATTTTTGGCTACGATAATGAGTTGGTAAAATCTATATTTCTGATTCCTCGTGATCAAGGCAGCTATCAACTTAAACCTGCATTTGCGACTCAGCAATTGGTTGAAAAATATTTTTTAGAACAAGAAAATGATGGTCATCACACAAAAATAAAACAGGGTCTTTTTCATCTTATCAGCAACGAGATC
>CAIUKP010000126.1 GCA_903899675.1 uncultured Bacteroidota bacterium
TAGTTAGTTATGCAACTATTTTCAAAGTACGTTCGTTTTGCGGAAACAGCCAAAAATTCGGACTTAATTTTTAGGTAAAATGATGGGAATGGCAGGAACAGGTAATAACACTGGATGAATAATATTGTTTTTCTTTGTTGCTATGTTGAGTATTTGGATATTGATAACCGGCTGCTTACTTGCAGGCTACCTCTTACTATTGGGGGTATACCGGTATTATTTTGTTCGGCTAAAGCCTTTTAACGCAGCAGCAGCATCCCTCAGGCCTGTTACCTTTTTTTCAATCATTATTCCTGCACGTAATGAGGCAACGCATATTAGGGCATGTGTGCTATCGGTGGTGAAGAATACTTATCCGGTAGATTTATTCGAAATTATTGTAGTAGACGACCATTCTGAAGATGATACCGCCCAATTGGTTTTGGAGTTACAGTCCACCTACCCTCAGATTTCTCTGCTCCGTTTACAGGACTATCCAGATTGGGTTACCACCCAGGCCTACAAAAAAAAGGCTATCGAGCTGGCCATCAGTAAAAGCAGGGGAAGCTGGATAGTAACCACGGATGCGGATGGGGAAGTGCCAGTGAATTGGTTACTTCAATTTGATAACTACATACAAAAACATGAGCCAGTATTTGTGGCAGCCCCGGTGATGTATTATTCCCGCGGGGGGTTGTTGCAGGTTTTTCAGCAGCTAGATTTTATGAGTTTACAGGGTATTACGGCTGCGTCTGTATCTGCCGGGTTTCATAGTATGTGTAATGGAGCGAATTTGGCTTATCGAAAAGATATCTTTTGGTCGGTAGGTGGATTTGCGGGGCATGAACATTTGGCCAGTGGCGACGATATGTTGTTAATGCATCGAGTAAAAGCAAGTTATCCCAACCAAATCGGCTATATTTTTTCCAGAGATTCGATGGTTCTAACCGAACCTGCAGTTAGTTGGGGGGCGTTTTTTCAGCAAAGAATTCGATGGGCAAGTAAGGCAGAGAGCTATCGAGAAAAAAAGATTTTTGGAGTGCTCTTGGGGGTATGGCTACTGAATGCGTTGCTGGGTGTGGGTTTGCTACTGGTGTTTTTTCAGCCAATAAACTGGATATACTGGGTGATTGCTGTTTTGATAAAAACCATTGGCGAATTATACTTTCTTACTCCGGTAGCCCGATTTTTTCAAGCGGAGGCTCAGATGGCCTATTTCCCATTTTTACAACCGCTGCATATTATATATACAATAACAGCAGGCTGGCTAGGAAAATTTGGTTCTTACCAGTGGAAGCAAAGAAAAATTAAAACGGGCGGCACTGCTTAATGGTGAAAGTCATCTGAACCTGGCCAAAAAGCCAATAACATGATGGGTAAAAACGCTAACAGCGAAAAAGCTACTGTGATGATTTTTTTCATAGAGGAGATTTTAAGTAAGACTCAAAATTGGATATTGGGTTTATTGGAGGGAGGCTAGTTTAAGGTGAACCAACCTATTATATCGGTGAAGCAATCGGATGTTCAAAATAAGGAATAACCCACTCTTCAACACAATACCTACTTAATTAGGATACCTGGGTAGATTGGGATGCTGCCCCAACAAAAAATAAATTATGCGAGGGCCGTTTTTTCTTGATGCAATTGTTGCTGGAGCAATAAAATAGCACCCAAGCAGCTGTAGAAAACAGCGCCCACTTTATCCGTTTCAATTAGGTCGCTCATCAAATTCAAAACAACCACTATCGTTAGCATACCTGAAATGGAAAGGGTAATGGTTTTGTAGAAATTACTTTGCAGCTGCCAATATAAACGCTGGAGGGAGATAAACATTCCAGTGAGCAATGCCAGAAAAATGAATAGTCCGATCAGTCCCTGTTCCAAGGCCAATAAAAGAAAATAGTTGTGTACGGTAGAATGTTCGGGGTTATTGCTCACCCAGGTTCTAAAGCGGCGAAGGGTATAGGGTTTGTAGTGTAAATAAAAACTGTTGGGACCAAAACCGGTAAGGGGCTCCCCCGCTATCATGCGAACCCCGGCTACCCAGCGGTACCATCTTTCTGCTGCCGACACATCCTTACCCTCAAAAGTTGCCTGCATGTGTTGCCGAAATTCGGTATGAAAATAGGTTTGATCGTGTTGGGGAATAAAGCGGAGATAATTCCGTTCAGTTACCAGCCAGGCTGATAATATAAGGATGGCAGTGATGCCTATTGCCAAAACAGGCAGCATCCATTTTTTTCTTACGATAAGTACCATACCTATCCCGCATGGAAGGGCAACCCACGCGCCACGGGAATACGCCAGCATCCAACCTGCAACCCCCACTAAGATTCCTATTAATATCCATTTACGAATGGGGCTTCTCTTTTGGGTTAAATGATAACAAGCCGCAGCTACCGGAAGCAGTAGGGTGAGCAGTGCCGCATAATTCACATGATTTCGGAAAAAGGGCGACATAGCTTTTCGAATATCGAAAAAAGTAAACCCATATAAACTGTGCCGTACGAGCACCTGTAAAACCAATACCAACATAGGTAATAGCCAACAGGCCGCCCATATTTTCCAGTCGCGGGAGGTTCGGATAAAATAAACTGGCAAGATCACAAAAGGTACGAAGTACCAGATTTTAGCCAGCAGGTATTTTACAGAAAGAATTGGCTCGTATGAAAAAATACAGCAAATCGTTATCCAAATCAATTGAATGAGTAAGCCGGTGAACAAACTGGAACTACCCAACACTTCGGGCAGTTTGGTTGGATAGCGCAAAAAATAAAATAGTCCGCTTAGGGTTAATAATATCATCAACAATTCGTCGGGGAAGTCGATGCCCAGAGTTGGCAACAATTGCCATTCGGTAGAGAGGGGAATACAAATAAATAAGAGCCAGAATAGGGTAATAGAGGGCTTGAGCAGGGCAGGAATAAATGCATAGATAGCCAGCGCGATAAAGGGTACTACCATCCAAAGCGGCTGATACTGCCACAAAGCAATGGCCCAAGCGCCTGCAAAAATGAACACGAATAGCAGTGTTATCGGGCGAAAAGAAAGTGCCGACACTTGCATGTTATGCCTGATTATTTCGGTGGTAAATAATTACCCAGGCCATACTAAAAATAAGGGCTGCCAAAAAAGTTCCAATTATTACGGCAGGTTTATCGGGCCGAACGGCAGTTTTATCGGCTTCAGGAGCATCTAGTACAAAAAGTATTTGGGGAACAGCTGACTTGGCTTGCTCTAATTCACCGGTTATTTTAATATTATCCTCCAGTAATTTTGTAATTGAGGTTACTTCAATTTGGGCAAGCTGGTATTCCGGCGTTGAAGGGCTATGAGAAGTGGTGGCAGCCGCTTTATACTTTTTCCGTAAGCTATCATAAGAAAGCTTCATATTTTTTATTGCGCTATCATAGCGGCTGATGAATACTGATTGTATCCGTAAACCTATCTTAGATCTAAAAGCATCTACCAGCTGCTTACTCAATTCGGGGTTTTTCGACCAGCCAATCAGTTGCAACATCCCTTTTTCGGTAGGTTCGGCATATAATTTTTTCTTGAGTATATTAATCGCTTTTTGTAAGCGGATAGCACTATCTGCATCTTTTATACCATATTCTTTTTCCAGTTTGCATTCTTTAACAATGGCACTATAAATCGAATTCCAATCGTTTGCAGACTCCATACGCTCAATATCATCCCCATTTCCAAAAATGGAATAGAGGTCTTTGATATTGGGATTAAACAGCGTTCCCTTATCAGCCAGTTGGGTATTTAGAGGGGTTAGGGTAGCTACTGATTTATATTCGGGAGCAATAAAGAATAAAAACAGGGCCGTTCCTATAGTAATTAGAAAGGTGAAAAGAAAGATGAATTTTTTATGCTGCTTCAGTAAAGGCAGTATGTTTTGCAGTTGGAGCATGGCAATCGTGTTTAACTGAAAATACAAATAATTAAGATGCGGGGGCTACTACTATGTTCCGGTCGAGACTTTCTTCTAGGGAAATAAAGGTTTCGGTTCGTTCGATGCCCTTGATTTTTTGCAGTTCGTCGTGCAGTACAAAGCGGAGTTGCTGGATATCCCTACATACGATTTCAGCAAACATGCTGTAGTTGCCGGTGGTATAGTTTAGGCGAACGATTTGTGGTATTTTCTTCAATTCGCGGGCTACGGAATCGTAGAGGGAACTTTTTTCGAGGTAGATGCCAATAAAAGCAATCACATCGTAGCCCAATAGCTTCAGGTCTACCGATAATCTTTTACCTTTAACCACATTTAGTTCTTCGAGTTTTTTAATCCGCACGTGGATGGTGCCTCCGGAAACAAATAGTTTCTTACCCAGGTCGGCATAGGATATTTCTGCATCCTCCATCATTTCCTGAATGATTTGCAGATCGAGTTTGTCGAGATTCAGTTTGGCGCTCATTTTATTTATTAATTTAGATATTATCTAATCAATATGCAATATTATTGAACATTTTCTATATTTTATACATTTTGTTTAAAATATTACCAAATAAACAATAAAATCATGTAATCTTGTATAGTCAATGCAAACGTAATCAAGTACGTTCAAAGGTTGACGATACTGTGGGGTGATGAAATTTTTGGCAGACATGCCCTCTTGTCTCGGGGGTGAGGATAATGGGACAAACGTAGTGTAGAGCCGTTCGGGTAGCGATATTCGGGCGACCAGGGTCGACCACTGAAACTTTGCGCTATAGCTAACCACCTCGTGGAGGTTCGATCCCTCCCCCTACAGCTTTATAAAGCTTCTATTACAGGTACTGTTTTAGAAGCTTTTTTGTTTGGGGTAGGAGACACTAAAATGATTGTGTCACTTTAATCGTTATTTCCAAACAAGAATGCCGCAATTCGTTTATTGCCATCAGAAAAGGAGTGGTTCTTGATAAAGAAATAGAGCAGGTTTGCGGATTTTTTAGCCTGCTTATAATTTAGCCTGCTTAATCAACTCCGGAAATAGCAATATCTTTTGTATATCTCTGGGATTAAATAAAAATGGCTGAACATCCTTTGCCATTTCCTCCATGTTTATGCTTTTACACTTTTCGAAAATTCTTACTTTGAGTTGCTTCTCATTACACACACCCATTTTAAATTCCAGATAGTTATAATCCGGCCTGTCAATCAATGATAATAAAAATGCAATATCAAAGAAATCCCTTCCCTTATTTCTTTCGCGATTGCAAACAGCATAGAATTTTTGGGCAAGCAGTATATTTAGCGGTGTAATAAAGATCTGGGTGAACACATCAAACCGGTTCAAAATATATTTTTCCGGAACAAAATCAAAATGCTGAGGCTCAGTGTCCAGTTGTATTAATATCTTTTCTTCTCTATGACTCGTTAATCCTTCCTTATATAATATTTCAGGAAAACGGATATAGCAATGATATGCACCTTTAAAAACCGTTTTCATTTCAACATCATAGCCTTCCTGCTCTAATTGCTTTTTTAACACGCCTGATACTTTTGCAAACGTATCTTCAGCAATCGTAAAATTATCAAAATCAAGATCTTCAGAAAAACGAGTGTTCCCGTGCACAATCCTTAAACAAGTACCCCCTAAGAAACATAGCTCATTGGCATATTCACTGTCAAAAAGAATCTGCAATAATTTATGCTGTAGATATTCTCTTAAAATAAATCGTTTGAACCCTCGAAGGTTTTCAGGATAATTTTTTTCTATTTCAGATAATGTCAGCATGTTTGTTGATTTTGTTCAATAGGGTAAGTCGCTTATTCAATGTTTTACTTTCAAAACATGCAGCATAAGAAATTAATCTGTCCTTGTTAATGGTTTCATTAAAGGTGGTAAGATTTAGCCTCAGCCCTTCTATATCTTCTATAGTATTTAATTGGTGATTAAGATATAAATAATCCAAGATCGCCTTTTCAGGTGATGCTATTAATAATGGTATTGTTTGATTGTTGTCAACTTCATATCCAAAAAAAAGCTGCGCTTTAATATTTCTGTAATTAAATGTGCCGGCAATTGTTTCGTAAGCTATCGTTTTTCTCGTGGTGATATTCTGTACAGAATACACAGCTTCCGGTATCAGCCCATAATGTGAAAGAGCAGATTCAAGTGAAATATATGAAGGACGATGCAGGCAGTTACTGATCCGATACCTGAGCCGGTCATTTATGGGAATATCAGTAAATAAATACCACTTATTAATCAGCTTCTGGATATATCCCTTCCGCTGCCATTCCACCAATCGCCTTGAATCAAACTTTGGGA
>CAIUKP010000127.1 GCA_903899675.1 uncultured Bacteroidota bacterium
AATTGAAATAAATAAAAAAATCAAAAATTTCATAGAAATCATTTACAAGCTTGAATTTAGCCAATTAAGTTTGTTTCAGGGATATCGCAAACAAACGGCTAAAATAAATTAATGTTTTCCTATAACCTACCCGATATGTTCTTTTTTATTTTAATAATAGTTTTAAAAGGAACATAATCTCTTCGTTTCTGAAGAATCCACCATGCCGGAAACCCAGGATTTTCACCTTTATATGTTATTACATCTTTATCATCTATTCCAAAATGATCGGTAATGGTTATACTTAAATCGATGCTCCAATTACCTTGCGCATCAATTGTAAAATTGTCGCCAAGTATTTCGCCTGTTTCGGTATCATTTATTAAAATCATTAATCCGTGAAACTTATCATAGGGGGTATTAAACGCTGGATGAATCTCTGTTATATCAAAATTGTCAACTAAATCAATTTTCCCACCAACAGCCCTTAACTTCTCGGTAAGAGCCAAACCATACTCTTTTAAAAAGTTTTTAAACTTGTGACTTTCTAAAACCTTTTGATTTAATTCTTCACTCTTAAAATCCCAGCCAGTCCTGCTTTCAAATCTGTCAACCATTGCCTGACCTACCTTCGATAGAGACCAGTCCAAGTTTGGAAATTTATTAAATGCATCGTAAAAGTTTATAGGGGTTAAAGGGAGTAACTCATATAAATATTGTCTAGAACCGGGCGGAAATGTTGTCGCAAGTAAGAGAGTACGCATTGTAGTGAATAAAACCCAATCTGAAGAATAATCCATAACTCGGTAACCCCCTAGTATTGATAGATTACCTGATGTTCCGTGCTCCATATCTAACCTGTTTTTTCTATCATAAAATCCAATTTTTTTAGGATTATTTAATGGACCAACGTTATCTGAAATCGAAATCCCATTTTCTATAATCGGGATTTCAGGAAACTCATAGTAATTGTCAATATCATCCCAAGGATTATTAGGATCAAAAACCGGAATTCTCTCAGTAACCCCAAACATCCCCCAAGGAATTGTAAACGGCCCCCACGGATTACTTGGTCCATTTTGTAAGCCCCCGCTTCCATTTATGCCGTAATTAAAAAAACCAAACCAATAACTCCAGTAATCAACACTATTTGGATCCCAACTATTGTTGCCTCCGTTTCCACTGCCTCCGGATCCACCACCCCCCCCGGAAAATAAGTTTTTAAGCCACTTGAACTTAAAAAACTCATTAACCTGAAACCAAAAATCATCGCTTTGGTTTCCACATTTCGGACCGCCACCCCCTAATCGCTTAACTATAACAACCGAGTCGCTTCCATCAGGCAGCGTTATGCGAGTTGTCTCATCCACCTCACATCCAGCGTCAAATTTCTTTATTTGTGTAGCTGATGAAAGAAAAGCCTTATTAAATAGCCCCAGCGAGTCGGGAACAATTTTTGATAATACAAGTTTGTTGTTTTCATATACATTAACCCGAAACGATTTTTCGTCCAAATTGGCGAATCCCACTAGCCCATTTCCTTTGATAGAATCCGAAACTAAGCGTACCACATAGTTCACTTCCATACTGCCATCTGGCCGCCTCTTGAAGTAGAAAGATCCTCCATCTGATCCCTTGCCTGTTGTAGGAATACGAACAAAATGATTTCCGTTTATTGTTGATTGCTCGGCCCTTGCGGATAAAAGGGTTGGTTGGTCTACCAGCGTTGGCAACATCGTGTATACCCATTCTTTAATTTCGGTAACCTCTATTCGCTTTTGAGAAAGGGGGGACAAATCGTTTATTACATCCATTTTTTTCTGGCAAGCAGAAATAAGTATCACAAAAAATAATACCAATACGCTGGCTACTTTTTTATTAGCAGTTAGGAAGCGTTCTATGGGGCTGTTTCGTTGCGAAAGAGGTTGCATAGTTTGAAATTTAAAAGTAACAATTGTCGATTAATGAAATAACAGACATGAAAGTATAATTAAAGGTTTTACGACATGTCGCATATTTTTAGGGGCAAAAAACATCTAATTGATTGATTATCATTAAAGGAATCAGCGTGTTGCAGCTTTTTGCTGTTTTGTGCTGGTTTCTGAGGACGCTAAATCTGCCTATTTTTTATGCATTTGGTTGTTACCGCAGACACTAATAGCTTTCTTTTTAGAAGCAAAAAAGACTGCAAGAGATGGCAACGAATGCTAATTGGATAATATGCACTTCACCCAAGCAATTATCACCGGAATAGGGAGTTATTTTTCCAATACAGCAAATGCTCCATGCGCATTTTTTGCAGCAAATATTTTTTACTGAACTCCAACAAAAGATTGCTACCCCGTCCGAAAAAAACTTAGCAATTTCAGCAGATTACCGGTAATCAAGAACGCCCAAGTCCTCGACAGTCATCAATTTTTGCATTCGAAAAATAAGCTGCATAAGTATTACAGTTAAACACATCACCAGTCTCGATATCATACAAAAAGTTTCCGGCTTGATGCTATCTCCCCGGAATTTACTAAAAACTTAATCTTCATTTTAACGCCACTCAAAAAGGCAAATCATCCAAAGGCTCTGTCAGATCATTAGCTGATGGCGCCGGTACCACTTCTGGAGGTGCTCCAACAGCCTCATTTTTACTACCAAGAAGGATCACAGAAGTAACCCTCAAGGTTAATCAGGCTTGTTCCTAAGGCTTCAGGGTGCTTCAACAGTATAGCAACAAACTCTTTGGTCGTATGAAAATTGAAATACCCAACGGATCCTATCATAAAAAAACCTCTTCCGAATAGAAGAGGTTTTCTTATGGAACCATTACTTGCAGTAACTCATTTACTGATTGCCGCGAGGTCCTCCGCCACCGCCACCGCGACCTTGCTGCGACATAGCTTCGATTACTTTCTTAGCTAAATCGGGTGGCAAAGCTTTCTCGATTCGCTTGTTTCTCTCATCAGTTAATTTTTTCATCTCGGTTTGTCTTGCTTCTGGTTCCAGATCACGCAGTGCCATTTGTTTAGGGCGCATATCATTGGAGATAGCAATCAGCGAATCTGCCTGAACATCATCACAACCCATTCCCTTAAATCTTTC
Source organism: uncultured Bacteroidota bacterium (assembly GCA_903899675.1). Lineage (GTDB taxonomy): Bacteria > Bacteroidota > Bacteroidia > Chitinophagales > Chitinophagaceae > Sediminibacterium. Next base: position 3,073 of record CAIUKP010000127.1, read on the forward strand.
CTTCATCATCGCATTGCGTTGTTCAGGGGTC
>CAIUKP010000128.1 GCA_903899675.1 uncultured Bacteroidota bacterium
CACCTTTTATCGAAAGATTCTGGATTACATGTAAACAAAATAATTCCTGAATAATTAATTCATTCGCTCTCTTAAAAAAGCCAGGGTTTTTGTTCTGGCATCGTCGGTAGCATCTTGCTTAAAGGAGGGATTACTGGGATTGGCAAATCCATGCCCGGCTTCGTAAAAATGGGTGGTTAGTTTTTTGCTGACTGTTTGCATATCAGCCTCAAATTTCTTAACTACCTCCGGAGAGGGAGATTTATCCAATGTTCCAAAAATTCCGAGCACATCCGATTGTAAGTTTTTTAATTTCTCCAAATTATTTTCCGGCCTTCCATAATACATTACACAACCTGCCCCTTGTTTGCCCGCTAGGATACTGCTCTGTAAACTCCACATGCCTCCGAAACACCAGCCAATAGTAAAAATTTTTGCTTTAGAACCCGCATGTTGGATGCTGCCCAAAACTATTTTTTCTAGTCGCTCAGTTTTGGCACCTTGCACTAATTTCATAGCACTATCGGCTGTGGCAGCAACTTTTCCATCATACATATCCAAAGCCAGCACATTCACATTACCCAGTGCAGAGGCGTATTCTTCTGCTTCCCGAATAATATTATTATTGAGGCCCCACCATTCCTGTATAACCAGCAACCAGTTATTAGTTGGCTTTGAGGATCTGATTTCATACCCATAAGCTTCCGTACCATCCGATGCCTTAAAAGTTATCCGATTGCCTGCCGCATGGGTTACTTGGTATTTTCGGGGTAGGGGATGCATGGCTCCAAATGCAGCGGTATTAGCCTCCTGGCGAAATTGCTCCATTACATCACCATTATAACAACTGATATAACATTCAGGAGTTAATAAATCAGCAGATTGTGGGGTTGGCTTATTAGATAAAAAAGCAGCCGTTAGTAAAGAAACGGTTAGTAGGAGTAAAATTTTCTTCATACGATTAGGTTTAGATATCTTTTGGGATTTAATTAGGTTTCCCTAAAAGATGTGCACGTTAAATTAACACTTTTTCGGGGTAAGTATTGAAAATAGTAGGCATATTTTTTTACTAGCCGTTTTTGAGGTAGGTTTGTACGACCTCCGAAATATTCCAAAACGAAAATTTCTTCCGGTCATCCATTTTTTCCTTCCCGCCGGTTGAATTGAGTTGAGCCTTTTGGTAAGCTGACGGCAGCAGAAAGTGGATCTTCTGATAAATACACGCATAATTTTTTTGAAAATAGTAGTATGTCTAAGTATATTTTCGTTACCGGAGGGGTTACCAGTAGTTTAGGAAAAGGGATCATCGCCGCTTCACTTGCCAAGTTGTTACAGGCAAGGGGTTTACGCGTTACCATTCAAAAATTCGACCCCTACATCAACGTAGATCCGGGTACCCTAAATCCCTACGAACATGGGGAATGTTTCGTAACCGAAGATGGCGCTGAAACCGATCTCGATTTGGGTCATTACGAAAGATTCCTCAATTTATATACCAGTCAGGCTAATAACGTTACTACTGGAAGGATTTATCAAACCGTAATCAACAAAGAACGGGCAGGCGATTTTTTGGGAAAAACCGTTCAGGTAGTACCTCATATTACCGATGAAATCAAACGCAGAATGTTATTGCTGGGGGAAAATGATCAGTTTGATATCATCTTAACCGAAATAGGAGGTACTGTAGGCGATATTGAGAGTTTGCCATTCATTGAAGCCGTTCGTCAACTCCAGTGGGAGCTGCCCGAAGAAGATGTGATGGTGGTTCATCTTACCCTGATACCCTACCTAAAAGCAGCCAAAGAGTTAAAAACAAAACCCACCCAACACAGTGTAAAAATGCTCTCCGAAACCGGCGTGCATCCCGATATTTTGGTTTGCCGTACCGAAGAGCCTTTGAATGACGACATCAAACGAAAGATAGCTCTATTCTGTAATGTAAAACAGGAGGCAGTTATAGAAGCGATGGATGCTTCCACTATTTACGAAGTTCCTCTGCTGATGTTAAGGGAAAAGCTGGATATTATTTGTTTGAAAAAACTACAGATTACCCAATTCAATGAACCAGACCTAAATAAATGGATTGGATTTTTAGATAAACTGAAGTACCCACGCAGTAAAGTTACTGTGGGACTGATTGGTAAGTACATCGAACTGCAAGATGCATACAAGTCTATCTTAGAAAGTTTTGTACATGCAGGTGCGGTGAATGAGGTGAAAGTTGAAGTGGTAAATGTACATAGTGAATTTATCACCCGGGAGAATGTTGCGGAAAAGTTGAGTCATTTTGATGGCCTATTGGTTGCTCCTGGATTCGGGCATCGGGGAATTGAGGGCAAAATAATCGCCGTTGAATATGCTAGAACCCATGGATTGCCATTTTTTGGAATTTGTTTGGGTATGCAAATGGCCGTAATTGAATTTGCCCGGAATGTATTGGGATTGAGGGATGCCCATTCTACTGAAATGGATTCAGAAACGAATCATTCTGTAATTAACATGATGGAAGAGCAGAAAAAAATCAGTATGATGGGTGGTACCATGCGACTCGGATCTTATCCTTGTGCCATAAAGGAGAATACATTGGCACATTCAATTTATGGGGATGCATTGATTCATGAGCGGCACCGCCATCGGTATGAGTTTAACAATCAATATCTGGCAGAATTTGAAAAAAATGGCATGATAGCCAGTGGGTCAAATAAGGCGAGCGGATTGGTGGAAATTATGGAATTGCCTACCCATCCCTTTTTTATTGGAGTGCAATACCATCCAGAATTGAAGAGTACGGTGGAAAAGCCAGCCCCCCTGTTTGTGAGTTTTATCGCTGCCGCCAGAAAATATAATGAGCAAAAGGGAACAGGAAAACGCAAACCGGTTGCTGTTTCCTAGCACTTAATCTTTACCCCTTTATACGAAAATCGATAACCGTATATCCTTGCAATCCCCCTTCTAACCCGATTGGGGCTTTTTTCGAGTTATTTCCGCAAAGTTCCCTCTGTTATCTTGGCGGCAACCATTAACTTTGCCGCTCAATAACCCCAAGCATGAACACGGATAAAAATACTGTCATTGGCTTTATTTTACTCGCAATTTTATTTTTCGTTTATTTCTGGTATACTAATAAGCAAAGTGCTGAATGGCAGGTAATTCGCCAGAAGCAAGAAGACTCCGTGCGGCAAGCGCAGGCTCGCTTACGCAAAACAACAGATATTGCTTTTGCCAGTAGAGATTCTCTTCGCCGCGATTCAGCTGAAAAGATTTCTGCGGCCGGAAGTTTTACTTCAGCTGCATTGGGTCAGGAATCTTTGGTAGTATTGGAAAATGAGTTTGTGAAAGTTACCCTTTCCAGCAAAGGTGCACAGATTAAGCAGGTTGAATTAAAAAAATATAAAACCGCCAAGGGGAAACCAGTTATTTTGGGTGAAAACAATGGCTTTAGTTATACAATCAATACCTCACAAAATCAATCTGCAGCTTCTTCCTCCCTATATTTTACACCCCAGCCAGTAACATCTGATACTGCAGGGGCTCAATCAGCCAGTTTCTCAATCAGTTCTGCCGCTGGTCAAACCATAACACATCAATTTACCCTAGCAAAAAATGCCTATCAGGTAAACTGGAATATTGCAATTCAAGGAGCCGGGCAACTGCTTTCTAATGGTACCCTGAATTTAAATTGGCAGGGAGCCAGTGTTCAGCAAGAAGGCACTGCGGAATATGAAAGGCAAATGTCGAACATCTGTTTTTCAGAGGGAGACCAATTTGATTATATTTCTTCAAAGAATGAGTTTACTTTCAGCAAGCCAATTCAGTGGGTTGGAATAGTGCAACAGTTTTTTACAGTAAGCTTAATTACGGATAAGCCATTTAAAAGTGGACAAATCCATTGGCAAAGAAAAACAGATTCAACCAGCAATCTGGCAACCAGCGAAGTTGTTTTACAGGCTGCTGCCGATAATCAAGGTCAGTTGGTGCTTCCGTTGAAAATGTATTATGGCCCTAACGATTTTGCTATATTAAGTAAGCAAGCCCCAGAAATGGAGAAAATAGTAAACCTGGGAAGAGATATGTACTCATTTGTTCGCCCAATAAACAAGTACATTATCATGCCTGTGTTCAACTTTTTTGCCGGCCTGGTATCTAATTATGGTTGGGTGGTATTGTTGTTAACTTTATTCATCCGTTTGGTTACTTCTCCACTTACTTATACCAGTTATTTAAGTGGTGCAAAAATGAAGGTGCTTAAGCCCGAGTTGGATGGCTTAAAAAAGAAATTCGGGGAAGATCAGCAAGGTTTTGCCGTAGAGCAAATGAAGTTGTTCAGAGAAGCCGGCGTAAATCCTTTGGGAGGCTGTATTCCTGCATCGCTGCAGATACCTATCTTCTTTGCCCTCTATAGTTTTTTTAATTCAAACATCGCATTGCGTGGGCAGTCGTTTCTGTGGAGCCACGATCTTTCTACTTATGATTCTATTCTCAATCTGCCTTTTACAATACCTGCATATGGTAATCACGTGAGTTTGTTTACAATTACGGCAGTACTAACTAGCTTTTTGATTTCTATCTATAATATGGCTATGACGCCCACTCAGGATAACCCTGCCCTGAAGTACATGCCCTATATATTTCCATTCATGTTGTTGTTTATATTCAATAAACTTCCGGCTGCCTTAACCTGGTACTATACGGTATCTAACATAATTACCCTTTTGTTGCAATATGTTATCCAGCACTATATCATTAACCACGATAAGATTCTGGCAGATATTGACCTCAAACGAAAAGCTCCCAAAAAGAAGAGTAAATGGCAGGAACGCTATGATGAAATGTTGGAAAGCCAAAAAAAGATACAGGATTTGAAGTCTAAAACAGACGGCAAAAAAAAGTAGCAATAGGCTGTTTCCGGCCCCTTAAATTCCAATGCGCATGAACCGAACTTTTGTAAAGTATTTGCTGTTTGCTGCACTGGTGCTTCCTCAGGGGATATATGCGCAGCGAATTATAGCCGAATGCACGCTCGAATATTCCTTTCAACCGGATACTTCCCTTCAAGTGATTAAATCCAACGGAAACTGGGGAACTAAAAAGGTTTTTATTAAAGGGAATGATGCCAGAGTAGATGTAGAAGGGACCGGATTTTTTCAATCCCTAATTTACGACAAGGCAAACCAGCAGGCTGTGGTTTTAAGGGTATTGGGATCGAATAAATTTATTACTCGCCTTCTGCCAGCTGATTGGATATTGGAAAATAAGAAGTTTGATAGCCTGAAAATAACCTATCAATCTGCAACCAAAACGATCATCGGTTATGAATGCAAAATGGCTTCCATCTTACAGAAAGATGGAACGGAATATCGCATCTTTTATACAACCAATATTGCTCCATCAGTTCGGGAATTTGATTACATCTTTAAGGATATACCAGGTTTTGTATTAGAGTATGAAGTGAAACAAGCCAATCGATCTGTAAAATATACCGCTACCCGCATCAGTTTTACTCCGGTTGCCGCCTCCCGGTTTGATATTCCGGTTTCGGGTTATCGCATACTGGATAAATAGTTATGCAAAATAAAGTATTAGTCTACGCCAATTTCGAGTAAATATCAAGTGCAGAGAGGTAGATAGAAAATTCGTGTATTAACGAATTTCGGGAGAGGGCGTTTTAAATTTGGGAGCTTTCAACTTTACATGATAAGAATAAATGTAAGTAGTATTACCCATACCGAAGCGCATCATCGAATTAGATTCTAATAAACTTCCTTGACGAGTAAAGTTGAAGGTCTGACTTCCTTTGAATGGCATTCCATAACGAAGGGCAGAAAAACTAAGACCTTTATTGGAAAGATTACTTAAAGTGCGAAGTGAATATTTAGCGTTTTTAGACTTTTCGTCCGTTAAACCTGTTAGCGTAAAAGCCGCATAAGTAACCTGTACTCCCAGTAGTAGGGATATAATTAGGACTTTTGAAAGAGGATTTGGGCTTTTCATTAGAACAAAACTACGTATTTGTAAATAATTGCACAAAAATATTTTATTAACTAACCGTTAACAATGTGTAAATGTTCAAAAAAAGTCCATTTTTCTTTCAAAAAACGGCCTATATTGTATAAACCTCGGCAAAATGAAAGAAAAACCACACCGCGAAGACCGGGAATCGCTTAAAGAATTGCTGAAACAATATCGTCAATTGCTTCAGGGGCGTCAGCA
>CAIUKP010000129.1 GCA_903899675.1 uncultured Bacteroidota bacterium
CCAATTCTTGTATGTTTTTGTAACACTTTATATAAAAAATGTGAAACTCTATTATGTGAATGTTTCCCTTTATTTATATCTGAATTCAACACATAGTCGTCAAAATAGATACAATCAAATGTTTCCGTTGTCTGTAAAACATCTTCCCACCTGCCTTTTATTAAATTTATTTTTAGTTCAGGTCTTGCAATTTGTTGTTCGGTTTTGAATTCTTCGAATTTTTCTTCTGCCTGAGTTTGCAGATTTTCCGCCTGATCTTTGAAAGAATCCATCAGGTTACTTGCTTCCTGATTTTCGGCTGGATTGATTGTTTGCTCTTCTTCTGGTAAATTGTTAATTGACATAGTTTTTATTATTTAGAGTTCTAAATTAACACATTTTCAAAGGCCGAATGTTAGAAAGTGAGAATTAACAAAATCATCATTTACCCAAATACAATATTGGTTGCTTTTTCAGCTTCAATCCCAATGCAGGTTAATTTTTTACAGTGATTTATTGCCTCCCGCCCGCGAACTTGCTCACACAGAGGCTTTCGATAAAAATGCTCAATTTGAATGGGTTGTAGGCTGTCTGTGCAATTTACCGAATAAAATAGTAGAATATTTCGATTAGCATTTACTAGGCCTCCTGTGAATCGGTAACCGGCTTTTATTATCGGTTAACACTCACACCATTGCCCAAAAAGATTATATCTTTGCATAACCATAATCGTCAAATTTTAGATTGCACTTTACAGAGCATAAAAAAAAGTTAACATGAAGAAAATAATAACCCTTGGCCTCGTTTCCATCTTATTCGGCTCAATCGCCGCCCAGACACCAAAAAAGTTGGGCTTGATAAAAAATTTTCCAATCGTCAGCTCGGGGGGTTGGGATTATTTGGCCGTTTCGCCGGTACATGACTGGCTGTATGTGAGTCATGGTACCCAAGTAAACATCCTGCATAAAACTACTGGCGACTCTGTGGGTGTTATACTCAATACTACCGGGGTTCATGGAATTGCTTTCGACCCAGCCAACAAAAAAGGGTTTACCAGCAATGGTAGACTGAATAACGTTACCGTATTTGATATAAATACCAATGAAATACTAGCGCAAATTCCTACCGGTATCAATCCTGATGCAATTTTCTTGGAGCCTTTTTCTAAAAAAATAATCACTTGTAATGGCCGCAGTAAAACCCTCAGTATCATCGACCCAGCCACCAATCAATTGGTAGATAGCATTTTTGTAGGGGGTAAACCCGAAACCGCCGTTTCCGATGGGGCTGGCAATCTTTGGGTGAATGTAGAAGACAAACATGAAATCGTTCGCATCAATCTTCGTACCCTTCAAGTTACACATCATTATAGTTTGGCACCTGCCGAATCTCCAACAGGACTTGCGTACGACCCCAAAACCAAGCGTTTATTTGCCGGTTGCGATAAAACATTGGTGGTGGTAGATGCCCTGGAGGGAAATATCATTGCTCAATTGCTTATTGGAGAAGGATGCGATGGGGTTGCTTTTGATCCCGCTTTGAGAATGATTTATACCAGCAACGGCGCTGCCGGCACTTTGTCGATTATCCAACAAATTGATGCCAATAAATATCAACTAGTTGACAATTTACCCAGTCAAAAATCTGCCAAAACCATTACACTTGATCCAGTAACCCATTGGGTATATCTCCCTGCTGCTGAATTAGAACCGCTGGCACCAGGAGAAACGGGTAGACCAAAAGTTAAACCCGGTACTTTTCAGATATTGGTGTTCGCACCCGATAAAAGTGCAAGTAAGTAATTTATGAAGTTGTGTATTTCTCTGTTAGTATCAGCTATAATGCTGAGTGGTACTGCTACCAAAGCCCAGCAGGCTTCCGTTTCAGGCACCCTTGTGCAATTGGGGAAGCCGCTCGAACTGGTAAGTGTTATTCTGTATCGCGATAGCACGCGGCCGGTGGTTACAGCATTTTCTGATAGCCTGGGAAATTTCCGATTGAATAATATCCCCCCTGGCATATATCAGTTACGACTACAATTGATGGGCTATCAAACCCAATATATTCCCCTTCAGTTTTCAGCAGCTTCGCAATCACTGGGTACAATTACTATGGTGGCAAATGCAAATACCTTGCAATCGGTGGAAGTTAACAGCATCCGCCGCATGATAAAAAAAACACCCAATGGATTTATCATCAATGCTAAAGATAACCTTACCCAAATAGGTGGCTCTGCTACCGACCTCCTGAGCAATACCCCCACTGTGGTTACTGATCCCGAAAATGGTATCACTATACGTGGAAAAACTCCGCTGATACTGATCAATGGCCGCAACTCGAATATCCGCTCCATCGATAATATTCCCGCTTCTTCCATAGAAACTATTGAAATTATCAATAACCCCTCCGCACAATACGATGCGGAAGCCGAAGGGGGAATCATCAATATCATCCTCAAG
>CAIUKP010000130.1 GCA_903899675.1 uncultured Bacteroidota bacterium
GCATACTATGAAGGGAGGGTTCTCTAAAGAATTAAGGGAGCTGCGTGAGCAATTGATACAATTTTCTGCCTTGATTGAACTGGAATTGGACTTTTCGCAAGAAGATGTAACTTTTGCCGACCGAACCCGGTTGAACCAGTTGATTCAGCAATTACAAAAAACCACCGCGCGTTTGTTGGATTCTTTTCGGTTGGGAAATGTGATTCGGCAAGGTGTTTCTATTGCAATCATAGGAAAGCCCAATGCCGGAAAAAGCACCTTACTTAATGCTTTATTAAATGAGAGCCGAGCCTTGGTAAGTGAAGTTGCCGGCACTACCAGAGATACGGTGGAAGAAGTGATGAATATCCAGGGAATTTTATTTCGCCTGATAGATACTGCCGGCATACGCTTGGATACTACCGATACCATTGAACAAATGGGGGTAGTGAGAAGCCTCGAAAAAATGCGCTCGGCGAACTTGGTAGTGTACCTGATAGATGTGCAAACGCTCACGGCCCAAACCTTACAACAGGCAGAAGCCGAATTACAAGCCGAAAAAGTGAAGTATTTATTGGTAGGCAATAAAATAGATATCCTTACTCCCGAGCAAAAGGCAGCTCTGCCAACAAGCGATCAATTAATGTATTTATCAGCCCGCGATAAACTGGGCTTGGATGCCTTGCAGGAAGCAATTTATTCCCGAACGGTTGAAGGCGATTTATTGGGCGAAGCCACCATTGTAACCAATGAGCGCCATGTAGCCGCCCTTAGGCAATTGCAAGAAGCTTTGCAGGAAGTTGCCCAGGGTTTGGAAACGGGTATTCCCGGAGATTTGTTAGCACTCGATATACGGACCTGCTTACATCATTTAGGTAGTATTACGGGTACCATTGCTCATGATGAGCAGTTGGAGTATATATTTTCTAAGTTCTGTATCGGTAAATAAAATCCGGCAACCAAGTACAAAAATCCATTAGTCTAATTACCAGAAGAATTTCTATTGATAAGAGGTTGCGTAGCACTGGGGGCGAACTGGCAGGGAACCCAAGGGATTTTTTATTATAATGCGCATAAATTAAAAAGATGCGTATATTTGCCTTATGAAAGCAAGATTAAACCTTACGATTGACGATAGCTTACTTGAAAATGTAAAGAGCTATGCTGTAAAACAACAGCGGAGTGTTTCTGATTTGGTGGAAGGTTATTTTAAGTCAGTTACAAAACCTTCAAAACGTAAGACTATCCTACACCTAGTTGATAAGCTCGAGAAACCTGTTATAGCGGGAGAAGCTGATTTAAAAGATTTGTACTTTAAAGAAAATGCAAAAAAGTATGGCTTCTAAAGTATTTCTTGATGCGAACATATTGCTTGATTTTACCTTAAAGCGTGATGAGTATGAACAATCAAGGAAGATAATCGAATTGGCCGTTAACGGAACTATTCAGGCTTTTATTACTCCTTCTATTATACATATTGTTGGCTACTGGTTAACGAAAGCATACGGGAATGCCAAAGCGAAAGAATTATTGTTAACCCTTATGGCAGATGTAACAGTAATTGATCTGCCCCACGAAATTGTTTTGAATGCCCTTCATTCAAAAATAACTGATATAGAAGATGCTTTACAGTACTATACGGCTGTACATCATAAGCTGGATTATTTTATTTCTCGTGACAAGCAGTTGCAAAAACAGGGCATTCCTGTATTGCCTGTTTATACGCCTAGAGAGTTGTTGATCGAGATGGCTGAATAATAAGAACCGAGTAAGAATTTTCCTTAAAATAGAGTGGCATTATTATATAATATTACTTTTCAATGTAATGCTTCTAACTCATTGAACTCCTGTATCTTTACGCTAATTAAGTAGCCAAAACTATTTTGTATTCATGGTGTTACCCTCCATTGATATCTATTTTTCATTTGTGTTTCTGGTTGCTATTATTGGTTTACTGGTGGCTGCCATTTTGTATTTTTTAAACAGGGAGAGCTCCTTTTCTGCCCGTTTATTAGCGGGGTACTTGCTGAGTATTGCAGTGATTTCTTTGTTTTCTGCCCTTTATCACACTAATTTCTTTTTGTTTTTCCCCCATGTGCCTCGAACAATGGTTTTTTTGTCGTTAAGTGCTTCTCCCTTTGCTTACCTGTACGTGCGCAGTGTGTTGCGGCAGCAATTTGATTGGATGAAGTGGGACTTCTTATTCTTTATACCGGCTGTATTGTATACTATTAATATGATTCCCTTTTATGGTATGGCGAGGGAAGAAAAATTGGTGATTATCCGCCAACAGCTGGCCGATAATTCCATAATTGCACTGGAGCCGGAAGGATGGTTACCGGAGGGATGGGGTATTATTTTAAGAATGGTTTATGGAGTGCTGCTGGCATCTTTTCAGGTAAAAATGTTGGTTAATTGGAGAAGTAAACACCCAGAAAAACTGATACCTCAAAACTATGCCATGTTCAGGTGGTTAATTGCATTCACAACATTGGTATTGTCTACTTTTATTGTATTATTAATTGAGTATGCATTTCAAATTTCTTATTTCTTTGATTTTTACAGGTTGATTACCTTAACCATGACGGTGTCTATCTGTATTACGTGTCTTTATTTATTTTTACAGCCTAATCTATTGTATGGATTAACCGGATGGTTTCAGGAAGCTAATGAATCTACTATTTCCGAACCCGAAATAGCTATTGCTCTGGAACCTACCCCAAGCAACACATTCAGCAAAGAAATTGAAAGAAGTTACCGGGCATTATTAGCGTCTCATCTCAGTACCCAACAGCCCTTCTTAAAAGTGGGCTACAAAATTGTTGATTTGTCTAAGGAACTGGATATCCCTACCTATATCCTTTCTGCCTTCATCAATCAGGCGTATGGGAAAAATTTTAATGAATGGGTAAACGAGTATCGGGTACATTATCTGAAGGGATTACTCCAAAAAAATCCCGATTTTCGAAAATATACTTTTGAGGCATTAGGTAATTTGGCCGGCTTTAATTCCCGCACCACATTTATAGCGGCCGTAAAAAAAAATAACCCAAAAAACCCCTTCCGAGTTTTTTGAGCAAATTACTAGCGAATAAGTAGTTGAGTTTGTTTGGTATTTACCAATTTTAGAAATTTTGAACGCTCAGAAGCCGAAAACCATTTCGTGTAGTA
>CAIUKP010000131.1 GCA_903899675.1 uncultured Bacteroidota bacterium
TGATTTTAGATGACGGGGGAGATTTAACCAATATGGTTTTTGATAAATATCCAGAACTGATTAAAGAAGTAAAAGGGTTATCAGAAGAAACTACCACCGGCGTTCACCGTTTGTACGAGCGTATGGCGAAGGGCACTTTGCCTATTCCGGCCATTAATGTAAATGACTCCGTTACCAAATCGAAATTCGATAACAAATATGGTTGTCAAGAATCGCTGGTAGATGCCATTCGCCGGGCTACGGATGTGATGATGGCAGGTAAAATTGCTGTGGTGGGTGGATATGGTGATGTAGGTAAAGGTTCTGCTGCTTCTTTAAGAGGGGCAGGTTGCCGCGTGATCGTTACCGAAATCGATCCTATTTGCGCCCTACAGGCTGCTATGGATGGCTACGAAGTAAAACCAATGGCAGAGGCTGTTAAAGAAGCCGACATTGTTGTTACCGCATCCGGTTGCCGCGATTTGATTACTGAAAAGCATTTTCGCAACATGAAGGACAAAGCCATCGTTTGCAATATCGGACACTTTGATATTGAAATTGATGTTGCATGGTTGAATCAAAATTATGGTCATACAAAAGATACCATTAAACCACAGGTTGACCTTTACAATATTGACGGAAAAGATATCATTTTACTTGCTGAAGGCAGACTGGTGAATTTGGGTTGTGCCACGGGGCACCCCAGCTTTGTAATGAGTAATTCATTCTCCAACCAAACCCTTGCACAAATTGAGTTGTGGAATAACCATGCGAATTACGAGAACAAAGTATATGTTCTTCCTAAGCACCTAGATGAGAAAGTTGCTCGCTTACACCTCGCGAAAGTTGGGGCAGTGTTAGATGAGCTTTCTGATGCGCAAGCTACTTATTTAGGTATTGCAAAGAATGGTCCTTTTAAAACGGAACAATATAGGTATTAATAGTACCCAATTCATCCTGATTTATTATAAAAAAAGCCCCAACGAATCGGGGCTTTTTTTATTAAGCGGAACGAAAATTGTGTATAAAAGAATTCCTAGTTTGTACACATTAACAAAGAAAACTAAGCATAAAGCCTACTTTTGCCGTAATAAAATTATTGTTTTATGCACGTTACTATGTTTGTTAAATCCCTACTCGTGAGTATAACCCTCACCACCCTATTTTCCTGCGGATCAGATGATAAAAAAGTGGCCACTGTTAAAGATTCAACCCAAATTGCCATTCCAGGTAGTCAATTTAATGCCGACAGTACCAAACGATATATTTATTTAACCTGGGACGATTCACCTCAACCACCCGGCACCACTAACTGCAAAAGAATTTTTGAAGAAACCGGAATCAAAGCCACTTTTTTTGCGGTGGGATTTAATCAGGTAGGAAACAAGAAAATTCGACAAATAGATTCTATCCGAAAAGCCTATCCACAGTTTCTACTGGCCAACCATAGTTTTAGTCATGGCATGAACGACAAATACCGTTTATTCTATGCCCCTGCCCAGCACGACTCTGCCCTGAGTGATTTTCTTCGCAATGAGCGGGAATTGAAAATACCGGTAAAAATTATCCGCATGCCGGGTAATAATACCTGGGCGCATAAGGGACAGATTACTGGACAGCTTTCAACCAATCGTTTGGTACATAGCCTAGATTCATTGGGTTATCAAATTGTAGGCTGGGATCTGGAATGGAGACAGGATGCCAAATCTAAACAACCCAAAGAGTCGGCAACAGAAATGGCTCAAAAAGTTAGTCAGAAATTAGACGACGATGAAACACATGCACCCCGGGCAATTGTGATTTTATCACACGATCGGATTTTTGAAAAATCGGCACAGGCAGATTCACTAAGAAAGTTTATTCAATTGCTGCAACAGGATAAAAGGAATGTGTTTGAAACCATCGATCATTATCCACCCTTTAAGCAATAAAAGGTTATTCGACTAATTAATCGGGGAAACTGATTTTTCCCATACTAACAGAAGGTATACCTGATTGGGCATTCCCAAAGGTCAGTTGATTTCCGGCAATGGTTTCATTGGCGAGGATAGCAAACAATACTGCTTCTTTTGCATCGGGGTGAATCGACAAATCGTTGGTTGTATAGAAGGAAAATGCTGGCAACAACACTCCCAATTGTTCCATCACCAGGGGGTTATGCATACCTCCCCCGCTAGAATAGAGCGAGTAGGGTTGATTGGGATCGCAACAGGAAAGTATCGATTGAGCTATGGTAACTGCTGTAAACCGGTTAAGGGTTCTCATTACATCTTCATGATTCAGCGTAACCGTACCAGATTCGTTTTGTGCAAATCGCAGGTATTCGAGATTAAATAATTCAGGCCCAGTAGTTTTTGGAAACGGTTGTTGAAAAAAACTATGGCTGGTTAATGCTGCCAATAAACCTTCGTGCAGCGAACCGGATTTAGCAATTGCTGAATCTTTATCATAAGGTGTATTGAAGTATTGCTGCACATACGAATCCATAAGGGTATTACCGGGACCCGTATCGGAACTGAAAATGGCCGAAACATCAAGATTGCCAGGTAAAAAAGTAAAATTAGCGATGCCACCAATATTCAGCATGATGCGGTTTTCCCCTTCTTTGCTAAATATCAGGTGGTCGCCGTAAACTGCCAAAGGCGCCCCTTCTCCACCCGCTGCCAAGTGTTTTTGTCGAAAATCAGAAAGGGTAATAATTCCGGTAGTTACCGCTATATGGTCTCCGTCTCCAATTTGAAGCGTCGCATTCGGAAAAAGATCATCCTGGTGTAGCCATGTGGGGGCATGGTAAATGGTTTGCCCATGGCTGGCAATTAAATCTACTCCCTCTGGCCGAATGCCCCATTTTTTTAAACAATCTAATATCAGTCTCCCATGAAATACCCCAATCCATTCATTCAATAAACATACTTTTTCTAAGCTGGCTAGTTTTTTAGCAAATACTTCTTTTACCTGATTTTTAAAAAAGGCTGTATAGGGTATGGTGGCAAATTCAAGTAATTCGATACGGGTTTCCAATCCGCAACCGCTAATTTTGCAAAGTGCTACGTCGAGTCCGTCTAAAGAGGTTCCGCTCATGAGTCCTACAATCATCCGGGAATCCGCTTTCCCCATCATATATAATTTATTGATATTTTTATTCATTCTTGCGGTATTTTAAGCAGAAAAAAAGAAAAATTGCAACTTTTTGCGGTTTTTGGGTTAAGTATTCGTTAATTGTAATAATTTAGAACTCCAAAGTGTAAAGATGCTAAAAAAAGAGAGACAGGCATACATATTGCGACAGGTTAGTTTACATAATAGTGTATTGTCTGCTGACTTGAGTGCCGAAATACAGGTATCGGAAGATACGATTCGCAGAGATTTAAATGAATTAGCAGAAGAGGGTAAAGTGATAAAGGTACATGGTGGTGCGCTCTCCAAATCTTTCAATAGTTTTTATTTACGTTCGGATGTTTTTCATGGGGAGCAGAAAAAAATTATTGGCCAAAAAGCCATTAGCTTATTAAAGGATGGCATGTTTGTTTTATCGGGTGGAGGAACTACGGTAATTGAAATGGCACGGATGTTACCGGAAACTTTGCAGGCTACTTTTTTAACGGGCAGTATTCCTGCGGCTTATGAATATGCGCAACATCCCAATTCGGATGTTATATTCATAGGTGATAAGATATCTAAAAAATCTCAGATCGCGGTGGGGGGTGAAGCCATCTCTAAAATTAAATCTATAAAAGCAGATATCTGTATAATGGGAATTAATGCTATGGATGTTGAGAATGGCATTACAGATAATGATTGGGATGTAGTAATAGTAAAAAAGGCCATGCTGGAAGCATCGAATTTAAAAGTGGTGCTGTCTATATCAGAGAAGCTCAACTCCGTACAACGAATCAAAATCTGCGGACTCAATCAAATTGATGTATTAATTACCGAACTGGATAAGGATGATCCCATACTCGCACCCTATCGGGATTCGGGTATAACTATTTTATAATAACGAAAACCTAAACTACCATTATGAAAACACGAACAACCCACAGGTATGGTAAATGGAAACATCTCTGTTTATCAGTAACCCTAAGTTTATTCGCCGTTATTGCATTCGGACAGG
The DNA here is from genome assembly GCA_903899675.1 of uncultured Bacteroidota bacterium. Classification (GTDB taxonomy): domain Bacteria; phylum Bacteroidota; class Bacteroidia; order Chitinophagales; family Chitinophagaceae; genus Sediminibacterium. The sequence continues at coordinate 4,094 of CAIUKP010000131.1, forward strand.
TGCGCATCTCGGGAAAAATCAATAGTACCGTCGGAGCTTCTGTAGAATCTGTTACGGTAACTGTAAAAGGAACAAAATATGGCACAACTTCAGATGCAACAGGCGCTTATTCATTTACAGCCCCACTGAATCCTGGAACTTATACCCTGGTATTTTCAGGTATAGGCTTGGGAGAGCAAAACAGTTCAATTACAGTAGGAACTGCCAAATCGTATACCATTGATGTAACAATGAATGAGAAGGTTTCTAAATTAGATGAAGTGGTAGTAACCGGAACTTCTGCGGGTACTACCCGTCGTCAATTGGGAAGCTATATCAGTACAGTGAGTGCAGATGACCTAAATAAAGGATCTAGCACAAACGTATTGGCTGCACTTCAGGGGAAAACAGCGGGTGCACAAATCACGCAAAACTCAGGTGACCCTGCGGGTGGATTGAGTGTAAGATTAAGAGGAATTAGCTCAATCTCCTCCTCTTCAGACCCACTCTATATTGTAGATGGAGTAATTGTAAATAATTCAACCAATCGGGTTACCAATACTTCTGGAAACTATGATGGCACAAATTCGGTAGGTGCAATTGGCCAGAGCAGACTGGTAGATATCAACCCGAATGATATTGAGCGGGTTGAGGTATTAAATGGTGCTGCCGCCGCTGCTATTTATGGAAGCCGTGCCAACGCTGGGGTAGTTCAAATATTTACCAAAAAGGGTAAATCAGGTGCTCCTTCGATAACTTTTTCTACAACCTATCTTACCAGTGCATTGCGCAAAAAACTGGATGTAAATCAATCGCCTACTAAATTTGGTGGACCAACAGATGGCCCCGGAGCACTTACACAGGATATCATTACTGCTCCTTTCCAAACCACTACTACGGCAGTTACTAGGTACGATTATCAGGACTATATTTTTAGAAGTGCCAATGGAACCGATAATAATATTGCGGTTAGTGGAGGAAATGACAAAACAAAATATTACCTCTCTGGTTCTTATTTCTTTAACCAGGGTATAATACAAAATACCAGCTTTCAACGCTACAGTTTTCGCAGTAATGTAGATCAGGTGATTAACAAATGGGCTAGTATGAGTTTGGGTCTCAACTATGTAAATAGCACAGCCAACGAAAAGCCCGATGGAAACTCCTTCTTCTCCCCCATGAACTCAATGACCATTATCGGTAACTTCCATAATATTTGGAAAAGAGATGCTTTGGTAAATATTCAAGCAGTAGGTGAAAGAGGCCGTGCCAATCCGGTTTCTGTTATTGAAGACATCTTACAAAAACAAACAACCAATCGTATCATTGCTAATTTCGGTTTGAAACTGAAGCCCATCAAGCGATTAACGATAGATTATACGATGGGTATTGATAATTACAATCAAAATGGCACCACTTTCATTCCTCCTTATGCATACAACACGAATACTGCCTTCTTTGGAGGTGGTTCTACCCTAGATCCTACGCAAAACGGATACTCAAGCACGGGTAACAATGCATTTTTCGCAATTAACCACGATTTGAATGCTACTTATAATTTTGACATCACTTCCATCATCAACTCAGTAACACAGGTAGGTTTCTCTCAGCAATACGAAAAGAACAACTACTCTTTGTTGCAGGGACGTGGTTTGGCACCTTTCGTGCAAACTGTAAATGGTGCGAGTACGATTTTGCCTGGTGTGGATGAGAGAAGTGAAATTTCAATTTCAGGTGCGTATATCCAGCAAAACTTTAAATATCGGAACCAATTCTTTGTAACGGGAGCTGTTAGAGTGGATGGTTCATCAGTATTTGGTAAAGATCAACGCAATCAAACTTATTACAAAGCCAGTGGTAGTTATGTAGTATCTGGTGCAGACTGGTGGGCAAAGTCAAGTGTAGCTAAATGGTGGGATCTGTTTAAAGTTCGTTTAGCATATGGAGAAAGTGGAAACTTAACCGGAATTGGTGCTTACTCTCGGTTCAACACCTATAGCACTGCTTCTTATTTAGGTCGTACCTCCCTTCTCAGCAGCAGTACGCTTGCAAATGAGAACGTGAAACCAGAAAGACAGCAAGAGCTAGAATTTGGATTAGACCTCTCTTTCCTTGCTAATCGTGTAGGAGTTACTTTAAACATTTACAACAAAAAAGTTAAAGACCTATTGATAAACCGCTTTATTGCTCCTACTAATGGATTCTCTAGCTTATTGGATAATTTTGGGGCATTAGAAAACAAAGGTTTTGAAGTGGTAGTTACTGCAATGCCGATTAAGAAGAAAGATTTCACTTGGGAAATTACTGGTATTTACAACCAGAATAGAAATAAAGCAGTTAGCATTGGTCAGGCCCTTACCTTGTTAAGCACCAACTCAGGTGCGCCAGTTTCTATTATTGAAGGCAAACCAATTGGCGTATTTTATGGTACCTTTTTTGCGCGGGATAACAACGGTGAATTGTTGAAAAATGCAGCTGGTATCCCTACTACTGAAGCAGGTGTTCAGAATAGTGCATTAACCTTTACCCCTGGCAGAAATCCAGCTACCGGCTTACCATCCGGAAGCACCCTGCGCAGAATCATTGGAGATCCTAACCCCATGTATACGGCTTCCTTAACAAATGAATTCACTTACAAGCGCATTAGCCTTCGGGTACAATTTGATGCGGTGAGAGGTGGAAATGTGTTTAATGCCGACTTCCGTACCCGTCAGGGCGTAGGAAATGGCAAAGTGGCTGAACAAGAACAAAGAGGCATTCTTCCCCGTGGATATATTTCCGGAATCTATGCAATTGAAGAGTGGAGAGTTAGTGATGGCTCATTCACCAAATTGCGGGAATTTTCTTTTGGCTATAATTTTGGAAAGGTTAAATGTTTCTCTGACTTAACATTGAACTTTACCGGAAGAAATCTGATTAGCTGGGATAATTACGATGGCTATGATCCGGAAGTGAA
>CAIUKP010000132.1 GCA_903899675.1 uncultured Bacteroidota bacterium
CCGATCTCCCATAAGCAACAAAGGGTAAAAATCCACCTCATTCTACAAATCTAATCACCCTCTGGTTAAGGTATGGTTAAAAAGTGGGTAACTGCTGGCTACCCCATCCGGCTAGGAAAACGGTATTTCTCCCACTGATTCGTTACTTTTGCACCGAAAATAAACGCCCAAGGCAGTATTTATGATTAATATTCAATTTCCCGATGGGGCAGTAAGGCAGTACGAATCGGGAATTTCGGCTTTGGCCATTGCCAAGCAAATCAGTGAAGGATTAGCCAGAAAAGTGCTGGCAGCAAAAATTAATGGAGAAGTTTGGGATGCAACTCGCCCAATACTAACGGATGCCAGCTTACAGCTGCTTACCTGGAATGAAGATGACGGAAAGCAAACTTTCTGGCACTCTTCTGCACATTTGTTGGCGGAAGCAGTTGAACAAATTTTTCCTGGTGTTAAATTTTGGGTTGGACCGGCCATCGACAGAGGCTTTTATTATGACATGGATTTGGGCGACCGGAAAATTTCGGAAGAGGATGTGAAAAGTTTAGAAAAGAAAATGAACGAATTGGCCCGCCAATCGAATCCATACATCCGAAAAGAAATCAGCAAAACTGAAGCAGTTCAATATTTTCAGGAGAAGGGAGATGAATATAAGCTCGACCTGCTAAGCAACCTGCAAGATGGCTCCATCACTTTTTATTCGCAGGGTTCATTTACCGATCTCTGCCGTGGACCCCATATCCCCGATACGGGTTTTATCAAAGCCATTCATTTATCAGGCATCGCAGGAGCTTATTGGAAGGGGGATGAAAAAAATAAAATGCTCACTCGAATTTATGGCATCACTTTTCCTCAGCAAAAAGAACTGGATGAATACCTAGTTATGATGGAAGAAGCCAAAAAGCGCGACCACAGAAAACTGGGTAAGGAGCTGGGTATTTATACCATGAATGAAGATATTGGTCCCGGTTTGATATTATGGATGCCCAACGGAACCGTAATTATTGAAGAACTAGAAAAGTTGGCCAAAGAAACAGAAAACGCGGCCGGATACAAAAGAGTGGTAACTCCGCATATAGCCAAGGAAAATTTGTACCTCACCAGCGGACACCTGCCTTATTATGCAGATAGTATGTTTCCGCCCATGCAAATGGATGGCGAAACCTATTACCTGAAAGCTATGAACTGCCCGCATCACCACAAGATATTTGATGCCGAGCCAAAAAGTTACCGAGAATTGCCTTACCGCATTGCAGAATATGGAACCTGTTACCGTTACGAACAAAGTGGAGAGTTATTTGGACTCATGCGGGTTCGTTGTTTGCACATGAATGATGCCCATATTTATTGCTCAAAAGAGCAGTTTAAGCAGGAGTTCAAGGCAGTTAACGATATGTACCTCAAGTATTTTAAAATTTTTGGGATTGAAAAATATGTGATGCGCTTGTCGCTACACGATCCGGAAAAGTTGGGGCAGAAATACATCAATGAACCGGAACTTTGGTTAGAAACCGAAGAATTGGTGCGAAATGTGCTGATAGAAACTGGCGTACCCTTTGTGGAAGTAAAAGGGGAAGGTGCTTTTTATGGACCCAAAATTGATGTACAAATCTGGAGCACCATTGGCCGAGAATTTACTCTGGCAACCAACCAGGTTGATTTTGCTCAGCCCAGAAGTTTCAAACTAAGTTTTACCAATAAAAACAATGAACCAGAAATTCCTTTAATCATACACCGAGCTCCATTGGGAACCCATGAGCGGTTTATAGGATTCTTGTTAGAACATTATGCTGGTAAGTTTCCCACCTGGATAGCACCGGTTCAGGTGAAGGTATTGCCCATTAGTGATAAGTTTTTAGACTATGCCAAAGAGGTTGAAACGGCTCTGTTACAACAGGGTATTCGGGTAGAAATTGATGACCGGCAGGAAAAAATTGGTAAAAAGATTCGGGATACAGAATTGATGAAAATACCATATATGTTGATTGTTGGAGAAAAAGAAGTGAATGAAAAGGTAGTTTCGGTTAGAAGACAAGGAAAAGGGGATGCCGGAAGTTTTGCCGTAACCGAGTGGATAGCCCAAATTAAGCAGGAGATAGAAAATAGACAATCAATCGACTAAACCACCTAAAATAATTATATCTTTACATAGCTTCTGAATTCGTATCTAAAAAGAAGCCAGCAGATTATTCACTAAACAAGTTTTAATGGCATTACCACCAAGAGGAGGGGGGCGGTTTAACCCCAGGTTCAACAGACAACCCGAACCCGAACACCGCATCAATGAAAGAATTAGAGTACCAGAAGTAAGACTGGTAGGTGATAACGTAACAGTGGGCGTATACAGCGTTACCGATGCTTTGAAAATCGCCCGGGAACTGGAATTAGACCTAGTAGAGATTTCTCCAACCGCAGATCCTCCCGTATGTAAAGTAATCGATTACAAAAAGTTCCTGTACGAGAAGAAAAAGAAGGAAAAGGAAATGAAAGCCAACTCTAAGCAGAGTGAGGTGAAGGAAATACGATTTACCCCTGGAACAGACGACCATGATTTTGACTTTAAAGCAAAGCATGCCGAAAAGTTTTTAAAAGATGGCAATAAAGTAAAAGCTTATGTTCAATTTAAAGGACGGGCGATTATGTTTCAAGACCGTGGACAATTGTTGTTGCTGAAGTTTGCTGAGCGCCTTGCAGATTCTGGTGCATTAGAGAGTATGCCTAAACTAGAGGGAAAAAGGATGTTTGCCTTGTTTACACCAAAAAGTGGAAAGAAGAAGTAAATCACTTATTTAATTGATAATCAAAGGCATATTAACAATATGCCTTTTTTTTGTGGAAAAATAATGGGTAAATCCATTCAATTCATTACCTTTGCAGCCCAATTTCCCGTACGGCTCAACAAGTGTATTGCCAGTGCAATGCCGCCAGCAGGGTGTAATCGTAACAGATTATTTAATTTATGCCAAAGGTTAAAACCAACTCGAGCGCCAAAAAACGCTTTAAAGTTACTGGAACAGGTGAAATCACCTTCCAAAAAGCATTCAAAAGACACATCCTTACCAAAAAATCTAAAAAGCGCAAGCGTTCTCTTCGCAAGAAAGGACTGGTTGGAGCAACCAATAAAGATTTTGTGCTGAGATTATTGAGACTAAAAGGATAAATAACCCCATTACCCAACTACCGGATTTTGAGTGTTACCGGTTAAAAATTATAGTATATGCCACGTTCAAAAAATGCAGTTGCTTCGCGCGCCAGAAGAAAAAGAGTGTTGAAGCAAGCCAAAGGATTTTATGGTAAGCGTAAAAACGTTTATACCGTTGCCAAAAATATTGTTGAGAAAGGATTAACCTATAGTTATGTAGGCCGTAAACTTAAAAAACGCGAATACCG
>CAIUKP010000133.1 GCA_903899675.1 uncultured Bacteroidota bacterium
CAGATACATTACCCAATATAGGATTATAGAAAATAGAAGAAAGATAGAAAGTCCACCATCTCCATTAGGTTCAATGTTTAGTATAAACATCATTGTGAAGGAAATTAAGAAGAATACCATTTGAGAAATGGAACTGATTTGAAAGGATTTCAATCTTACACTAGTAATATATTCATCTTCTATTGGTTCTTTAGAGAATGTTGTGAAGTATAAGCCGAAAAGAAAACTAAAGAAAGATAGAGTTAGTGTAACCACTTTCATGTTGTGGTTTAAAATTGAGTTGAATAAATCAAGTTGCGTTGAAATCCATATTAGTAATCCAAATGGGAATAGAATTAAACCAATTTTCTTAAAACGATTAGGTAATAAGGTTAGTGATTTCATAATAGTGTATTTGATTTCACACAAATGTAAAGCAAACTTTACATTCTTACTACAATTTTATGATTCTTTGTATGTATTAATAACTATTCGTTTGGTGAAAAAACACCATAGTGAGGTATTTAAAACAAAACAACTCATTGATTTTTCAATGAGTTGTTTTGTTTTAAATTTGGTTGCCTGACCTGGATTCGAACCAAGACTAACTGAACCAAAATCAGTTGTACTACCCTTATACTATCAGGCAATCCGTTCAACTTTACCCGATTGGGGCTTAGTTGGGGGTGCAAAAATAACACTGTAGGGTAATTGTTCCAAATCTTATTGCCAAAATACCGGGTTAGACTTGCCCGACCGAAAAAATTGGACTATTTCGCCGAAAAATCTTAATATTATTCACTAAACACCCCCTAACATGTTAACTACCCGCCTATTATCTGTTGCCTTATGTTCTTTGGCCTTGGTTTCTTTTTGGGTACCTGCCAAAAAGAAAGTCGTATTTTTTGGTGATTCTATTACCCAGGCAGGCGCTCAGCCCGGCGGTTATATCCGTTTAATGGATTCTCTGGTAGCCCTTGAGAAAAAATCTTCCGATTACGAACTGATTGGGGCCGGCATTGGGGGGGATAAAATTTACGACCTCTTCTTACGGATGGAGGAAGACGTGCTTAAGAAGCAACCCGATATAGTGGTGATTTATGTAGGTGTGAATGACGTTTGGCACAAATCATCCAGTGGAACGGGAACCGATTTTAACAAGTTTGGTAGATTTTATGAAGCGGTAGTTGCCAAATTACAGGCTGCCGGAATAAAGGTGATTATCTGCACCCCCGCAGTGATTGGCGAAAGAACTGATCATTCTAATCCACAGGATGGAGATTTGAATTTTTATAGTCAGTGGATCAGAAGTTTTGCTGCCAAAAAATCTATCCCCCTGGTAGATTTACGCAGTTTGTTTATGCAGTATAACCTGGTAAATAATCCCGAGAATAAGGAATCCGGTATTTTAACCCGCGACCGGGTTCATCTCACCCCTGCTGGCAATAACCTGGTAGCAAAGGAAATGTGGAAAGTAATTCAAACCCTACCCTAACCCCTGCGAATAATCTACCCAGCATGAAGCATTTTTTTGGTTGGATAATCGGTTGCGGATTAGCAATTTCCCTGCAGGCACAGTCGGTTGCAGTTAGTAACACCCATACCTATATTTTTCTGCTGGCAGGTCAGTCTAATATGGCTGGCAGAGGAAAACCCGAAGCAGTAGATAGCACTGCTGTTCCCAATATTTTTATGCTGAACTCCGCCCTGCAATGGATACCCGCCCGGGAACCTTTGCATTTTGATAAACCGGCCATGGTGGGGGTAGGACCAGGTTTTGCCTTTGCCCGAGAAATTCTGCGAAAAGATAAACAGGCCCGTATCTACCTGATTCCTGCTGCCGTAGGTGGAAGCCGCATCGACCTTTGGAACCCCGGCGCCTTCGACTCCGTAACCCGCAGCTATCCCTACGATAATGCCCTCAACAGAGCCAAACTGGCACAATCCATTGGAAAAATTACGGCCATTCTTTGGCACCAGGGGGAAAGTGACAGTCATCCAGACCGCTGCAACAGCTACGAACAAAAACTAACCACCCTTATCGAAAGATTTCGCAACGATTTGCAGCAACCCGATCTGCTGTTTATTCCGGCACAGTTGAGTTTTTTTACAACTTATAGAAACCCAAGCAAACTGGTGGTGAACGATGCCATTAAAAAAGTAGGCAGTAGTTTGCCCGGATGTAAATGGGTGAAGTCAACTGGGCTTACTCATAAGGGAGACACCCTGCATTATGATAGCCCCTCCGCCCGTACGCTGGGCATTCGGTATGCAAAAGCCTATCGAAAATTAGCCCATCAATAAGGCTATTGTTACTTGCGAATAATCAGGTCTAGTTGCTTTTTTCCTCGGCGAACTAATATAAAACGGTCATTCAACAGATGGCTATCATCAATCATCGTTTGAATGTCGGTTACCTTTTGTTCGTTGATACTAACGCCCCCTGCCTGTATCATTTTCTTTGCTTCCCCCTTACTCGGAAAACTGCCGGCTTCTGCTAAAAGTGTTACAACATTTACGGGCCATTCACCGCTGTAGGGTAGGGTAGGCAGGCCGCTTTTTTCAAGGGTAGCTGCAGTAGTGCTTTTGATAAAATTCAATGCATCCCCGCCAAAAAATCCACGGGTAGTTTCCAGGATGCTATCCAGCACTTCTTTGCCATGCACAAATGCCGCTACCTCCAGCGCCAGTTGCTGCTGTAATGCCCTGGCTTCCGGTTTTTCGCGGTGGGTGATGATTAATTGATTAATCGTATCCTGTGGTAGTAGGGTAAATATTTTTATCCATTTTTCTGCATCTTCATCCGAAGCATTTAACCAGAACTGATAAAACTGATAGGGAGTAGTTTTTTGGGCATCTAGCCATACATTTCCCTTTTCTGTTTTACCAAATTTTCCTCCGTCTGCTTTAGTAATCAAGGGACAGGTAAAAGCATAGGCTTCCCCGCCACTTTTTCTGCGGATAAGTTCGGCACCAGTCAAGATATTTCCCCACTGATCGC
>CAIUKP010000134.1 GCA_903899675.1 uncultured Bacteroidota bacterium
AAGACTTTATAGAAAGTACCATCCGACCCGATGGATACGGAAAATGGAAAACCATCCCGGGTAGTTTAAATGAAGAACCCAAGAAAGGCGCTATCAGCGTTTCACAGGATGCGGAATGGTTGTTGTATGCAGCTCAATTGCCCGATCAAGCATATCGTAGTTTTGATATTTACCTTTCCTTATCTACTCCCCAAGGATGGAGCGACCCCTTGAATATGGGACCCGCCATCAACACAGAATTTTGGGAAACCGCCCCCTCTTTAAGTCCCGACAAAAACGTATTGTATTTCTGCAGTAACCGACCCGGCGGATACGGTGGGTCAGATTTATATGTTAGCTACCGGCTGCCCAATGGCAAATGGAGTCAAGCGGAAAATATGGGCCCCGGTGTTAATACCGCCGGCGATGAAATGGCGCCCTTTATACATGCCGATAACCAAACCCTCTATTTTACTTCTTCTGGCTGGCCAGGATATGGTGGGTCGGATTTATTTGTACTTAAAAAAAATACCGAAGGAAAATGGTCGGCACCCATTAACCTCGGATACCCAATCAACACCATTGAAAATGAAGGCAGCATGGCAGTAGCAGCAGATGGCAGTACTGCCTATTATGCCAGTGATCGCGCAGACTCCAGAGGTGGATTAGACATTTACAAATTCAGTCTGCGAAAAGAATTGCAGCCTCACAAAACCCTTTACCTGAAAGGACAAGTAAAAGACAAAATAACCGGCAAACGGCTGCCCTGCCTGGTGGAACTGATAGAAAACAGTCAGCAAAAAAGTCTGCTGAAAGTGCAAACCGATGAAACCGGTAATTATTTTATCACTTTACCAACCGGCAATGATTATACGTTAACCGTTAACCGAAAAGGATATCTGTTTTATAGTGAATTGTTTCAGTTGACGAATACCGTTGCTGACAGTGTTTATAGAAAAGATGTGCTACTGCAGCCTATCCAATTGAATGCCACTCTTACCTTTTCGAATATTCAATTCACTACCAACTCATTTGCCCTACCAGAATCAGGAAAAATCGAATTAAACAAACTCATTACTTTACTTACTGAAAATCCGGGGATTCGGGTAGAAATTGGAGGCCATACCGATAACATTGGCTCGCCCGAAAATAACAGGGTATTGTCTGAAAACAGGGCCAAAGCCATTGTTCAATATTTACAGGAAAACAACATTGCTGCAAATCGTTTGAGCTGGAAAGGGTATGGCGCTTCGCAACCTATTGCCAACAATAGCACCGAATCTGGCAGAGCCCTCAACCGAAGAACCACATTTACCATCATAGGATTATAAATTATCGCAAGAATACGCCACAAGTATTAATACCTAATTCAAATAATTATTTGGTAGGGATATTCGTAGATGGAAGAAGAATGGCTGAATCGGATTGCCCTCACCAACATACCAGCATTGGGGCCGGTTAGAATACGATCTTTGATTGAATACTTTGGAAATGCAAGTGCCGTTTTTGAAAGTAACCGAAAAGAGTGGCTCCGGGTTCCATACATGACGGAACTTACCTGCAAAGAATTAAAGAAAAAGCAGTCTTTATCTACTGCAGAAAAGGAGTGGAAATTTATACAAGAACACCAGATAACCCCGCTGTTTTTAACGGATGCAAATTACCCATCTCGGCTACTACACTGCTACGATCCTCCACCCCTACTTTATTACAAAGGCAATACCAACTTAAACAATGCCCGCATGCTAAGTGTGATTGGAACCCGCAATCACACCAATTATGGCAAGCAGGTAACCGAAGAATTGATGGCGGGTTTGGCCGGCTTAGAAGTTACCATAGTAAGTGGATTAGCGTATGGGATAGATGCCCTGGCCCATAAAGCCGCCCTCCAAAACCAATTGCATACCCTGGGGGTGTTGGCGCATGGACTAGACATTATTTACCCCTGGCAACACCAGTCGCTGGCAAAAGAAATGGAAAAGCAGGGGGGATTGTTAACCGAGTTTACGCAAAACACCCAACCAGATAAACATAATTTTCCCAAAAGAAATCGAATTGTGGCGGGTATGGCGGATGCTACCCTGGTAATTGAAACTGCTAGTAAAGGGGGCAGCATGATAACGGCCGAATTGGCTTTTGAATACAACCGCGAGTTGCTGGCCGTTCCCGGCAAAATATCCGATCCGGCATCTGCGGGATGCCTGCAACTAATTCGGCAAAACAAAGCCTTAGTATATACCTCTCCGGAAACGTTGTTAGAAACCATGGGATGGAAAACATCCCAACCCAAATACCGGCAAATACGCTTGTTAGATGACCTCTCTCCAGATGAACAAAATATCCTACAACTTTTAAAAGATACCAATTCCTTGTCGATAGACGAACTGTTAATCAGCAGTACACTATCATCCAGTAAGCTGGCTGCCCTATTACTTCAGCTAGAATTAAAACAATGTATCCGGGTATTACCGGGAAAAAGATATGCAATACTCGGATAGCCTATTAAACCGAAGTATATTCATTTGCTTTTGCTTGCTTCATCCACGAAACCAGTAGAAGCATAGATATACCGGCAAAGAAGGCTGGCAATAAAAAAGCATACAGAAAAGTATGGGATGGATAGCCATATAACCAAGCGCTCAGCAATGCCCCGCCGCCGATACCGGCTTCCAGTGCAATGTAAACTGTTGCCACTGCCTTGCCCCTATTTTCAATTGCACAACGGTCAACCGCCCAAGCAGCCACCGTGGGTGAATTCATTCCCAAACTCATCCCAAAAATACCCGAGCCCAATAATAGCATCCAGGCGCTGTGGGTAAATGCCAATACCAGCATACTAATCATCAGTACCAGTGAAGAAAAAAATAAAACCATGGGTCGCCCATATCGGTCAGACGATTTGCCGGCAATCAATCGAATGCATAAAGAAGTAATGGTAAAGCAGGTAAAGAAAATCCCTTTATTCATCATCCCCAAAGAAGCCGAAAAATCAGGTGCTAGGGTAACACAGGCTCCCAGCGAAACACTGAGCAATAATAAAATAAGGGCAGGTTTTAGTGCAGACATTTCAATGATTTCGTAGCGGGAAATTCGCAACAATTTCCAGCGAAAAGGTTGAGGATTGGGCAGGGTTTCACGAATATTAAATAAAATGGCTACCGAACCAAGTGCCAAAGCTGCAGAAGCAACAAACATGCTATTAAAAGAATAATGAACTACCAGATAACTGCCAATAATGGGGCCAATCGACGACCCTAATGTATATCCAATCGCCAGCGCCCCTAACGCTTCGCCTCTCCTAGATTCGTGCACCACATCTGCCCCATATGCCGAAGTAGCGGTTGGTTTAAACCCGGTAGAAAACCCATGAAAAAAACGAAGCAATAAAAAGCCGGCAATGGTATGCAACATCGGATAAAGTAAACTGCATATCACACAAACGATTGATCCTACCATCATAACTGGCACACGACCTACCGTATCAGTTAGTTTACCACTAAAGGGGCGGGATATGCCTGCCATTAAAGTAAATAAGGCAATGATCCAGCCCTTGTAGTTTTCACCCCCCATCGCAGTTAAATAGGCGGGCAACTCCGGAATCATCATATTAAAACTGGCCGAAAACAATACATTGCTGAGGCACAAAAGGGCAAATTGAAAGGTGAAATACCGGTGGCTAGCTGCAGCAGGTGAATCCATGCGAAAAAAAGAATAAATAAAGGGCCAATTTACAACAATCTCTGGGTTACGGACCATTCGCATAAGTAGCCGAAGTAAGGCTAAAAAATTGTTTTGGCACGAATTTACCCCATCTCCTATCTTTGCAAATGGCAACAAGAATTTCCCCCTCCCGCACAAACCCCATTTCATCCCGTTTACATGGGGAAGGTTTAACCTACGATGATGTATTATTGGTACCCGCCTATAGCGAAGTGCTACCCCGTGATGTGGATATTCGTACCCACCTAACCAAAAACATTGTACTGAACATTCCTATGTTATCGGCCGCTATGGATACGGTTACCGAAGCGGGATTAGCCATTGCCTTGGCCCGTGAGGGTGGATTGGGTATTCTGCACAAAAACATGAGCATCGAACGGCAGGCCGAACAGGTACGTAAAGTGAAGCGAAGTGAAAGTGGTATGATTATAGACCCCATCACCCTGTTGGTAAATGCAACTATTGGGGATGCGCTTTACTTAATGAAAGAAAACAAAATTGGCGGGATTCCAGTAGTGGATAACAAATTTCACTTGGTAGGTATTTTAACCAATCGCGATTTGAGATTTGAGCACGATAAAAAAAGAAAAGTGTCGGAGGTAATGACACGGGAAAACCTGATAACAGCTCCCGAGGGCACCGATTTAAAAAAGGCAGAAAAAATTCTGCGGCAATATAAAATTGAAAAATTACCCGTTGTAAATAAACAAGGGAAACTGATTGGATTAATTACTTACCGCGATATTCTCCAGTTACGCAATTTTCCGCATGCAGGAAAAGATTCCTTGGGAAGATTATTGGTAGGTGCAGCATTGGGTATTACCAACGACCTAATGGATAGAGCCGCTGCATTACAACAGGTAGGCGTAGATGTGGTAACGCTGGATAGCGCACACGGACATTCACAGGGGGTAATTTCGGCACTCAAACTATTGCGCAAAAATTTTAAGCAATTGAATATTATTGCTGGCAATGTTGCCACTGCTGCTGGTGCCAAAGCACTGGCTGATGCAGGGGCAGATTGTGTGAAAGTGGGCATAGGACCGGGTTCTATTTGTACCACCCGCATTGTTGCAGGTGCCGGAATGCCACAATTGACCGCCATTTTAGAAACAGCCGCTGCGCTTAAAGGAAAAAATATTCCCGTTATTGCCGACGGAGGAATTAGATATACGGGAGATTTGGTAAAAGCCCTGGCAGCTGGAGCGCAGGTAGTTATGATGGGCAGCGTATTTGCCGGAGTTGAGGAAAGCCCCGGTGAAACAATTATTTACGATGGCAGAAAATTTAAACAATACCGCGGTATGGGAAGTTTGGGTGCGATGAGCCAGGGTAGTGGTGATCGATAT
>CAIUKP010000135.1 GCA_903899675.1 uncultured Bacteroidota bacterium
CTAAATAAAAAGGCAAAAAATATAAAAAAATAATTTTTCATTTTGTAATAAAATTTTAGTGCTCTAATATAGACTCCCTATTTGCTCTTTGATTTTTCAAGTTTTGTTCAAAGGATTTCATATTTTCGCTTACACGTTTAGATTGCTCAAGTATTCTACTTGCATCTTTGAGAGCTTTATCGCAATTTTCGATTAGTTTTCGGAACATAGCCTTATCTAGATAATTTTTTTTAAGCTTCACACTACTATTCCCTTTATCTGGATTTTCATTTTTTGGCCTATAAAAACTTGCATTCATAGAAGTAAAAGTAGATAAACTTCTACTCACTCTTAAGGTTCCGTAATTAACCCCCCTTGCTTCTGAGGTTTCAACTGTTCCATTTTTGGAATCATATCCAACAACAATTCCTGTGTGACCTTCATCACCATTTCTCCATATAAATATATCTCCTGGTTTCGGCTCATCTGCACTTCGTATGAATTTATCTTCATCCGATAAAAATTTAAGTAAGCCTTCTGTATTCATAGCCTTTATGCCATCAGTAATTCCATCATCTGCTAAGACTCTACAAACAAACTCTGAACAATCAAGATATGCTAACGCTTCTTTAGTATTGCCAGTGCGCAAAAACGTTCTTTCTTTCTTAGCATTCCATTCATATTGTTGTTTATATGGAGTTGATTCGAAACTTTCGGCCTTTTTTACTCGATCACCAGGACCTAGACCATCAATGTCAATAAATCTAATAGGATTATCAGCTCCGTAAACATAGGGGGTAAATGATTTGTAATTTTCGTTTGCTGGGTCTATGTTAAAAAACCTCCCAATCTGTGCATCCATCATCCTCGCCCCATAATCATACAACTCCAACCCACCCCCATCACTAAACTCCTTACTCTGTAATTCTTTGCCATTGTATTTGTATTTATTCTCGGTTTTACCGGCGCCTTTTGCGGAGATGCCTGCCATTGATAACCCGAACGGATAGTAGTGAGTCTCTTCCAAAAGAGGCCCCCTCACATGCGTAACCTGTAAATTATCAAAGAACACATCCACCGGACTCTCATTACTCGTGAACACATAAAGATACCCATTTTGTGAAATCGGCAAGCCGGTTTTTACAAAGGTTTTGAACTCCCCATCGGCACCTACCGACTCAAAACCGGTGGAAGTGTTTACGATTTTAAACTGCTCATCCAACAATACCCAATTGAGGAAAGCCTTGGGGCGGGTGCTGCCGGAGTATTGGTCGGTTTGGCGTTGTAAGAGGTCGGAAATGCCGGGGCCTAATACACCCGAACTTTGTACCTGCTGCATTCCAAACTTACCCCCGGTAACGCCCTGTATACTGCCTGCCAAGGCTGCCAGTAATTCATTGAGCGGACTGGAAGGTGTATTTAGTGTTTGACCATTTAAGCGGTAATAAGCATTTGCACGGATATTCATCTGGTCCCCCGACATTACTTTAAGAAGAATCGCGGGACCTATCTTTTTTGAATTGCTATTACTGCCATTTAGTTTGGCAACTTTTTCATTGGGATTGGTATACGTATCGTTTGGATAGCCTGCGGGTTTATCTGCGCGGGTTTCGTCGATATTGCTGTAATACAACTTTTCACTGGCAGCAGTGGCCGTTTCCATAGATGCAACCGGGTAGGCATCAGTTTGCTGCTCGTCGGTTAATACCATGCGGGTATTACCTAAATGATCTTTTATAAAATAGTCGAATACATAGCCATTATCTTTCGGCCTTGCCCTACCCTCTTCATTTCCGATAAACTGCAACACATCATCCTGAAATACATATCCGCCTATATAGGCCGTTTTGGTTGTTTTACCTTGGGCAGTATTATCCAGGGTTTGCTTCTCTAGTTTTCGTCCGGAGGCATCGTAGATATAGGTAATGGTTCCCTTGTTAGTTACAGCCACCTGATAGGGTAAATTGAGGTGATTATATTGGATTCCGGAGCTTTGTAATCCGCCGATTTCTTTGTTAAGGTCTTTCAACAGGTTGCCATTCACATCATAATCATAATCTGTTTTAGCAACTGCACTCGCGGCGCCGATATTCGGGCTACCCGTGGCGGTTCTAAAATCACCCAATGTGGTGGTGGGGTCATTTGTAGCATCAAATACACTCTTCAACTTATTAGACGTGCCAAAATAATCATAACTCAGGTCGTCTATCTGTACGGACTTGTTAAACTGCAAACCCCACTGCTGCATCCGGAGGATATTTCCATTGGCATCATAGGCAGTTCGGTGATTCATGCCATCTCCCATGAGCGAAGTGAAATCAATACCGGCAGACTTATCCCAAGATGATCCGGCCAGCTGATTAAAGTCGGCAAATAGCAGTCGGTTCATGCGGTCGTAGCCAAAGCCATAAGCCCGCTTGGCGCCATCGCCCTTGCTTCTCCATACCGTTCCGGCAATATTGCCGTTAAACTGATTTAATTCAAAGCCATTATCATAGCTGAGCTTCATCCCAAACCAGGCAGTACTTACACCGGGTACTGTGGAGGTGGCTTCGGTATACTCTTTATTAATGCCGGTTAACCAACCCCGGATTGTATAATCATACTGCTGTAACTCCATCGCCGAATTATCCGTTGCCTGTTTTTGTCCGAGTTGCTTTTCCTTCATTTGTCCCATTTCATCATAGGAAACCCGGGTAAGCAATCGGGTATCTGCTGCATTATCATTGATGGTTTTTTTCAGCGACAATACCCTTCCGGCATGGTCGTAGAGCATATTTGTTTTTATGCGGTATTGGGTGGATACGGCCGGATTGCTGTGTACTTCATAGCTGGTGATTACCTTGCCTTCAAAATTGTAGCGGGTGGTTACCTGATCGATACCCGATTTTATATTGTCGGATTGTACCTGAATCGGTCTGCCTTTTTCATCATAAAATGAAACGGTTTCCAGCCATCCGCCTTTTGCCAAATTATTTGGGTCGCTTAGGATGCGTACTTTTTGTCCGGTAGGCATACCCAGTGTTTGAGTAGTAGGTGCAGTAGGCAGGGTTTCGGGATAGGGATTTCCACCATCATCTAGCTTACTGATATGCGTGGTTGCATATTTTTTGGAGGTGAAGCTGTAGTTATCGTAATACTGATACGTTAAGGCGATAAATTGATGATTGGGAGGAAGGGGGTTATAGTTCATATTTACCGAACTAGTGGTAACGCCCCCTGCACCCAAAATCGTTTCAAAGGCATCCCCATCGGGGGAATTGAAACTATTAGTAAATACGATGGATGTTTGAGCACGATACTCAGACTGCGTGCCTACTCGCTCCGATACATACAGGATATCCTGTGGGCTGATGGTATTCTCTATGCGGGTAGAGGATCCCTCATCAAACTGACGGTCTAAAAGATTCTGCAGGTCGTTACGGGTGCCGGTGTAAACAATCATACCCGTGGCGACCGGTCGGTTCAATTCATCATACAGGGTAATCATCCACTGATTACGGGTGCGCATATTAGCGTCTTGGGTATATGCCAGACGGTCACGTTTATCATACACCATGTATACCCATCCGGCGCCAGGTACTTTTTTGGCAATCATGCGATTGCGGCTATCGTATTCGTAGCGGAAACAGAGTTCTTTTACGGCTTGAGACCGGGAAAGCAAATCCCAATTATTTGCATTGTTCAGGGATTCCACCATTTTGGGCGGCAACACAAAACGGAGTTGACCAAAATCGTCATATACATAATAAGTGCAGAACCATCCCGTATGTCCGTCAACGGCGCCACAATCGGCCTGTACTTTTTTAAGTATAATATGTCCTTCTTTATCGGCAAACTCCACCACGGCATTGCCCTGTTCGTCGAGGGTAAGATTTTTGGTTAATTCACCTGCCGGATAGGCACGGGAAGAAACGGGCAAATTGGTAGTAATATCATCATTCAGGTATTGTAAGGGGTCATACCCAATATCCCAGATGCGTACACCATCATTATCAGTATTTATCAGGTATTGATAGGAAATACCTCTACCACTACCTACCCAGCTGTTTCCGGGTGCCATGGATTTGGTGGGCCGGTTAAGCGGTGAGTTTTCGAATTCTGTTTTGCCGAAATAAAACTGCTCATCCGAATAGCGAGTACCCATAAAAGCAGCTTGCTCTGCAAAAGGGTTGGCTTTAAACTTACCGTCGCTGTTGGCGGAAGCATAGGGAAGGAATTGCTGGGCTTCTCTGCCAAATTCGTCGTAGATAGATGGGCTAACAATATCCTTTCCGAGCGGACTGGTTTGTTTGGCAACGGTTTGTAAAGGACGACCTAACCCATCGAGGTATTGGGTAATCTGTTGTACCTGTTGGTAACCTGCTGCTTCAAACTGGGTAATATCCGAAATAGGGCTGCGGGCTTCTTTGGTACGAACATAATTGATAGTTGCTTCTGGATTATAAGCCTGTGGTACAGAAGGTGCAGAAAGGGCTGGTTTTGCTGCGGCGGTCGGCCTATTGGAGGTAGTGGTGGGGGGACAATTTTGTTGTGCCCAAACACCAGTTCCCGACATAGCAATAGCAGTCGCAATAAAAACTATCCAGCTTCGAGAAGGTAATATGTTATGCAATTTCAGATTCATAATTATTGAGGGGTCTGATATTGGTAATTAAATGATTTGATGATATTGCCGTCCATATCTCTGATTAGTTGTAGACGACCAAAGGAATCGTAGTCGTAAAAGGTAATAATTCCTCTAGCATCTGTTTTTGAGGTAATCCCAATAAGTGGATCATAAGTATAGGACTCTATTTGAGCATTAGGTAGTTGCGATCTTAAAGTTTTAAAGATCTGACGTAAAGATGCGTCGTCGTATGAACTTAAGCTTAGAAAATTTACATCAAGTAATTGTGAGACAGCTATTAGATTAGACCCAACAATTTTTGCAACAGGATAGTTGCCTTTGTAAGACCATAGGGTAACTTCTTTGATATCGTTCGTTTTATATTGCTCTAAAACATTTCCATAAGTATCATAATTGGAAATAGTTGCCTTTAATTCTAAAGGGTTATTCCCGATTTTAGATAATATTTTATTAGACAAAATCATATTATTACTAAAAAGAGCAGATTCAATGGTAACTTGCTTTAATAACTTGTCATTTTTAAATTGTGATTGCTGAAGTGTTGAATTAATCATATTTTTTTCAACCATTAAATCAATAGCAGTTGAAAATTCATTAGACAAACTATAATTTGCAGATAAAAGATTTTTGTCTAAAGGGGTTCTTGTTATAACAATATTTCTGTTTAGTTTACTGTCAAATGTTTCAACCTTAGTTGGATTCGGATTAAGGGGGTTTTCGTAATAATAGTTGGTTTGATTTACAAACGGGATTCCACGTACATCATATTCATAAGAAACAGAAGAAATATTTTTTACTGCCTCCGTAGAAATATCAAAGCAGCTTTTTAATATTCCACAATTTTGGTATAAATTTACACATAATTTAGGATCAACTATTTCGCCATAACCAGCTACGTAATTACTAACTATATATTTCCGTTCGAAGGCATAGGTGTTTTCAACTTTCTTTATTAACGAATTATCCTTATTAAAGACTTCTTCACGTAAAACGAGACCGCGACGATGATCTCTGGAATCAGTTGGAGGATATGGAAATTGCAAAGACATATAGTCACCAGCATCAGGCTCACAACTAAAATGGGTTACTATTTTTCCATTTTCACCATTGGTTGAGTTATTGGTAACTGAAACAATACCATAACCCACGGTACCACCCTGAACACTCCCTAATGAAAACCTAGTTGAAGCATTTCGGGATGTTTTTACATAATCACAATTAAGATCTGAAAATTCACCTATACCTGATGCATACACTAACACTTTTCTAACAACTTGCTGAGTCAAATAAAATGATGGGCTGATAGGATTTATTGCAAAAAGAGAATCATAGTTGTAAAATTTACTAGAAAGTTTATTAGCAACTGGATCGAAGTAAGAGATTGACTTTACTCTTAAACCACCATATTCAGTTTTTGTTGGTAAAATACCCAATGACTTTTCGTATTCAAGAGTTGCTGTCATCGATGAATAATCAGTAACCGAAAGATCACTTATATTTATATTGGAAGATAATCGTATGCGATATTTACCAGCTCGTATAATGTTGAACCACTTTGGGCCATTTACAGCAACTCCCACAATTATTTTATTAGTATAATAATCAACAATTTGGACTGAATTTTTTGCACGAACCTGATTATTTAGAATTGAATTACTAATAAAAGATTCAAAATTAAGCTGAACATATTGAGGCTTATTTATTTCAAAGACTATTTCTTTGGTTGTCACATTATTTGAAGAACCAGCAATAAGAATATTAGCAATACTAATTTGCTCTTTTTTAAAACTTTCTTTATTTTGAAATTGAAAATTTCCTTCAAAAATAAAAGTAGATTTACCACCAGTAGGATATTGTATTTCAGTAAGTATTTCAGCAACAGAAAAATTATCATCGGGTTCTTTATCAGCACCAATAACATGAAGCGGGGGCATAAAACCAACTAATGACGCCCTTGAAGAATCAATTAAATAACCATCTACGGGCAGGGAAAAGTAAGTAGCTGGAAGTAAAGTAGCATTTGAAATCTTTCCATTATAAAAACCCCAATGATCCTGAGCAAATGAACGCCGTGAAGGAAGAGATTTAGGATTATAGATAAAATTCCACTTTTGATCAGATTGACTAGAAATATTGCTTGGATTACTTTTTGTTATAGAATTTAATTTTAACCTTTTGTAATAAAATGATTTTTTGTATGCGGTCAATCCATTATCAAATTCATTTCCATTTTCACAATTGGAATAGTTATAATTGAATAAATATGATTCAATATATTTATTCCTCAATTTAGAATACACTTTTATTTCCCCGAGCGAAAGAGCCCCTTCCATATCTTCACGGAGAGTTGCATTTGGTAAAAAATCTACCCTTATTAAATCAGTTTCAATTTTAGAAAGCAATAATTGATAAACTGTTGAAATGCTTAATCGACTCCCTTTTTCAACTGATTCAGTAATTTGAGTGCATAGACTAAATAATGAAGTTGGTGCTTCTATGAAATCTGATTGAGAAATATGACTTTCATTAATCAACCGAGATTTATCTTGATATTCAAAAAGTATTTTTTCATTTTTTATTGTATTTATTTCCTTAAGCATCCAAGAGGAAACATAAAAGGTACTATTTCCTCTGTCACCTTCAGACTTTTCTTCAAAGCCTACTCCACCTAATATCAATTGAGTACCATCTTCTAATGTAATTAGCCACAAACCATCAGCATTTTTATGGGGAGGAATAATTTTTATTTTCGAATAAGGTTTTGTATAAACAGTGCCATCTGAAGAAATGATTAAGCTATAGGATCTACCTAAAACGTTCAAAGAATAAATATCTTGCTGACTATCCACTTCCCCTTTTGCAGCAGCGACTGTGCTGCGAATAGCTAAATTAAAATCTATAGGTATAGAACACCAATCGTCTTTTTTGGAGTAATTGGAAGAAGATTGAAAAAAGAAATCATCATCCGGCAAACCCCTGACTGATCTGGTTATTTGTCCGCCTGCATTTAAAGACCACCCTAAGCCTACCCAAGAAGCTACTTCACCTACTCGAATCCCAGAAGCATGATAAGAAAGTCCAATTGGAACAGAAACACTTCTTCCTTTTATTTCATAAAGTGGAATACTAATACTTGGAATTCCTGTAAACTGACTAACCGGCCATTCATTGTATTTTGCGATACTTGAAGCATTTGGTGAAGGTGGCATATAATTTCTAAGATTATCAAGCTTGGTATCAACTTGAGAAAAAAGAACGCTA
>CAIUKP010000136.1 GCA_903899675.1 uncultured Bacteroidota bacterium
AATCCCGATCCCGGCACTACCAATACTACTTATAATGACTTATTTATTCCTCCTGTAATTACTGGCACCACCTTTAATCTAACGCTGGATAAGGCTACCAAACAGTTTAAAATGGGAGCTGCTACGGCTACCTATGGGTATAATGGCAATAGCTTTTGGGGGCCTACATTAGTAATGAACCAAGGAGATAATGTGAAAATCAACGTTACTAATAATTTAACAGATGCCACTACTGTGCACTGGCATGGGTTTCATATACCTGCCGTAATGGATGGAGGCCCTCATCAGATTATTGATGCAGGAGGAAAGTGGTCACCCAATTTTGTGATTAAAAATAATGCCGGCACCTATTGGTATCACCCGCATCTGCACCTAAAAACCTATGAGCAGCTGGCTAAGGGGGCGGGTGGATTGATTATCATTAAAGACCCAGTAGAATCTGCCCTAGCTTTGCCCAGAACCTATGGTACAGATGATATACCCCTTGTATTAAGCAGCCGGCGGTTTAATGGAGATAATTCCATTAGCATCAATGGTGCTTACGGAGATTACCTGCTTTCTAATGGAGTAATGAATGCGCAGGTTGCTTTGCCCAAGCAATATGTCCGGTTCCGCATTTTAAATGCTGAAATTGAAAGAGGATATGATTTAGGCATGAGCGACAATCGGTCGTTCTACATTATTGCCAATGATGGGGGATTATTGAATGCCCCAGTATCGGTGAAAAGAGTGAAAATGATGCCCGGTGAGCGCATAGAAATAATGGTAAACCTAGGTGATGATGCCATAGGAAGCAGTATAGACCTGAAAGCCTACAATTCCGGACAAACATTCGGTTTTCCCGGAGGGGAGCCTGCTACATCAGGTGATTTCGGTAGTTTGTTAAACAATAAAGATTTTTCGGTTTTACATATCAATGTTGGGGCTGCCACTGCAAATCCAATAACCAGTATACCTGCTAAATTGGCGAATCAAGTATACTGGACCAATGCCGATGTTACCAATAGTAGAACCATCAACATTACCGGAGGCCAAGGCGGATCTGCTTTTACTTTTGATAACAATACCTATGGGTTTACTACCATCAATCAAACCGTAGCATTGAATGCGGTTGAAAAATGGACAATTGTAAATAATAATATTTTCGGTCACTCCTTTCATGTGCACGATGTTCAATTTAAAATCATTGCCCGCAGTTCCGGTGTGGTAGGGGCACATGAGTCGGGCTGGAAGGATACAGTATTTGTACCCCTTGGTGAAACAGTAACCGTGATTGCCAAGTTTGATGATTTTGCAGATCCCACAAATCCTTATATGTACCATTGTCATTTTTCAAACCATGAAGATGGCGGCATGATGGGACAGTTTTTGGTAAAATAAATTCAGGTGAAAATTGCAGCGTTCATTTTTTCGGGAGTAATGATGCTTTGTTGCTCGTGTAATAATGAATCCAGAAATAAGCCGCCTGCTGTTTTTATCCATAATATTAATCCTGACTTAGTAAAAACAGATTGGGGATGGCAATATAAGGGGAAGCCATTTAATGGGTTCATGGTGGAAGCCGAAAAGAATGGCAAAATTGTTTATCAGCTTCCCATCATACAGGGAAAAGAATATGGCAAAGCAATAGGATTTTATAACTCGGGTGAGAAATTATTAGAGTGTATGTATGTGGATGGACAAAAGCAGGGTATTTATCAACATTGGTGGCCGAATGGGAATTTGCGCTATTTGTTTAGCTTCCAACGAGGAAAGTATCAGGGGAAGCAACTAGTTTATTTTCCGAATGGAAAGGTACAAGGAGAAAAATATTATTGGATGGGGAAAGAAGAGGGACCTCAAAAGATATGGGATTCCACTGGTCGGCTGATTTCTAATTATGCAGTTAAAAATAATAGTGTGTATGGAGCCATATCATCCCAAGATTGTATGCCGGTTCTCCGGTAAGCTTGGATTATTCGCCTGGCTTTTTTTGGCGCTAAATGGATGTGGTTTGTTAGATGTTACTGAAAAGAAGTTGCCATTTTTTATTACGAAAGACCTCTCCCCTCAATGGAATATTCAGCCTACCCATCAGGTTGCCTCATTCAGTTTTGTAGATCAGTCTGGCAATACTATCTGCTCTGATTCTCTTCGGAAGGGAATGTATCTGGCTAATTTTTTCTTTACTAGTTGTCCGGGTATTTGTCCTAAAATGACGAACCGCTTACTTTCTATTCAAGACAGTTTAGTTCGATTAAAAGGGGTTACTCTACTTTCTTTTAGCGTTATGCCAATGGTAGATTCGGTGCCTGTATTAAAGAAATACGAAAAAAAATATGGCATTCATCCGGAAATTTGGCATTTACTAACGGGTGATAAAGCGGCTATATACCGATTAGGTAGAAGTTCGTTCTTTGCGGATGATAATACGCAAGGGGATACCAGTACATTTTTACATTCGGATAAGTTATTTTTGGTGGATAGGAATCAGCATATTCGGGGGGTGTATAATGCTACGAGGCAGGAAGACATGCGGCGTGTTTTAGCGGATGTAAATCAGCTAAAACA
>CAIUKP010000137.1 GCA_903899675.1 uncultured Bacteroidota bacterium
GGATTTTAATCCGTTGACACAAAAACCCAAGCCTCTCCTCTTACAATAACAACGGATTTTAATCCGTTGACACAAAAACCCAAGCCTCTCCTCTTACAATAACAACGGATTTTAATCCGTTGATACAAAAACCCAAGCCTCTCCTCTTACAATAACAACGGATTTCAATCCGTTGACACACGAATAATCCTTATTAGATAGTGGCTAGCAATCTTTAATATTATCTCCCTGTTATTTCGGGTATTAATTGTACCTTTGCCGGCTCAAAAACAAGCATAAAAGCATTCCCATGGCCACCATTACCCGAGAAAACATCAGCTTACTGAACGACAAGCTTACCATAACCCTTGCTAAGCAAGATTACCTGACCGATTTTGAGCAAAGTTTGAAGAAATATGCTAAAAATGCCAATATCCCAGGATTTAGAAAGGGTATGGTGCCGGCTGGATTGGTAAAAAAGATGTATGGACAGGGTGTTTTTAGTGAGGAAGTGCTTAGAAAAGTGGAAAATGAGCTGAATAAATATATGCAGGATGAGCAGTTAGACATTTTTGCTCAGCCCCTTCCCCTAATGGAGCGTACCCCTCAACTGGATATGAACCAGCCAGGAGATTACCAATTTGAGTTTGAAATTGGTCTTAAACCCAAACTGGAATTAAAACCCGAAGACCTAAAAGTTACACGCTATGTGGTTACTGTATCGGATGAAATGATTCAGGAAGAATTGGAAAATTTGCAAAGAAGAAATGGGGAAAGATCTGAAACGGAAACCATCACCGGCAAAGACGACGTGTTGCAAGTAACTTTTATACAGGTAGATGAAGCAGGCAATGAAGTAGAAAATGGTGTAAAGAAAGATACCAGCTTATTGGTAACCGATTTTACGGATACTTTGCAGCAGCAACTGATTGGCAGTAATCAGCAAAATGCTCCCACGCTCACACTGGAAGCTGCTTTTAGCGAAAAACATTTAGCTGCTATTTGCTCTGAGCTGGGCATGCAGGAATCGCAAAAAAATCAGCCACTACGTATGCAAATCAACAAGATTACGCATATAACCCTAGCCCCATTAAATGAGGAGTTTTTCGAAAAAGCTTATCCGGGAAAAGAAATCAAAACAGAGGCCGAATTAAGAGAAGCCATACGGGAAACCATCGCCGGCCATTTTGCCCAGCAAGCAAAAAACCAGGTATTCGATCAAATATATCATACCCTGGTTGAACATACCCCCATGGAATTCCCCGAGAATTTTCTCAAACGCTGGCTGCAACAAGGGGGCGAAAAACCCAAAACTGCCGAAGAAGCTGAAAAAGAATACCCTTCATTTGCCAATCAACTGAAGTGGACGCTCATCAGTAACCAGGTGATACAAGACAATAAAATTGAAGTAACCCCCGACGATATCCGCGATTTTGCCAAAATGCAGTTATTCAGTTACATGGGTGGCCAGCTTGATATGATGGGTGAGAACAAACAGTGGGTGGAAGATTATGCCAACCGTATGTTACAAGATAAAAAGTTTGTAGAAGACAGTTACCACCGTATCAGCACTGATAAAATGTTCCATTGGCTGGAAGGAAAGGTAAATGCCAACGAGGAACCAATTACCCGGGAAGCTTTTGCCGAAAAACTGCATCATCACTCCCACTAAGCAATCTTGCCATAAAAGGCTGATTTTGTGACAATTATTGAATAATTATTTGAGGTTTACTGACTAGTTGTCGCTCCTGTACTCTTGCACAGATTTTGTAATGCTTTTAGCGGCAATAGGAAATCTCTTATCTTCAAAGCGCAAATACATATATATGAATACGGGAAAAGAATTTGAACAATATGCAGTAAAACACCGGGGTATCAGCAGTGCCACCCTGCACAATTACCGCCAACAGGGTTTTACCAACCTTACACCTTATATTATTGAAGAGCGACCGCTGAATGTAGCCAGCATGGATGTGTTCAGTCGCTTGATGATGGATAGAATAATATTTCTGGGAGAGGGAATCAACGACTATGTTGCCAATATTGTAACTGCTCAGTTGCTTTTTTTAGAAAGTACCGATCGCACCCGTGATATCCAAATGTATATCAACAGCCCCGGTGGTAGCGTATATGCCGGATTGGGTATTTATGATACCATGCAATTTATTAGTCCGGATGTAGCCACCATTTGCACAGGCATGGCCGCCAGTATGGGACAGATATTGTTATGTGCCGGCGTACCCGGAAAAAGAACCGCCCTAAAACATGCCCGCGTAATGATTCACCAGCCCAGTGGTGCTATCGGAGGACAGGCTACCGATATCGAAATCACAGCCCGGGAGATTAAAAAACTAAGAGAAGAATTATATACCATAACCGCCCACCATACTGGTAAACCTTTAGAAGTTATTACCAAAGACAGCGACCGCGATTTTTGGATGACGGCCCAGGAAGCCAAAGACTATGGCTTAATTGATGAAGTGCTGTTAACGAATCCACGCAAAGAGAAAATCAAAAAATAATACCCGACCCCTAAATACTACCAACATGAACCTGAATAATATAACTACCCGCATGTTTTGGCAAAATGAAGACGACGAAGAGCAGGAAAACAAAGAAGAGAAAAACGAACAATTGGGTGCGATGATGATGAAAAAGCTGGATACCCTGTTTTTTCAAAAAAGAACAATATACCTATGGGGAGTGGTGAATGATAAGTCTGCTCGAGAAATCGTTACCAAATTATTGCTGCTAGATGCCGACAAGCCCGGCGAAGAAATTAAATTCTACATCAATAGTCCGGGTGGAGTAGTAACCAGCGGTATGGTTATTCATGATACCATGCAATTAATTAAGAGTCCGGTAAGTACTACCTGTATGGGGCTAGCCGCAAGTATGGGATCTATCCTGTTAAGTGCAGGTACCAAAGGAAAACGAGCTATTTACCCGCATGGAGAAGTGATGATCCATCAACCTAGTTTGGGGGGATATTATCAGGCCACCAGTGCTGATATTGAAATTCAAGCCAACCAAATCAGAAAAACCAAAGAAATCGGTGCCCGTATTCTGGCTGACAATTGCGGTAAAACCGTAGACCAAATCATGAAAGATTTCGACCGCGACTACTGGATGAATGCCCAGGAAGCCGTTAATTATGGCATTGTAGATGCAGTATTAACCAAAATATAGGAGGTTTTTTAACTTTTTTCGATCAATTCAGCTATCCTATCAAATAGAAGGGAAGGTTTTTTCGTTATTTTACACACGCATCACATTATTAGTTTCTACCAACGGTACTATTTATGGCTAAAGCTGCTTCATCCCTTCATTGCTCCTTCTGCGGCCGTAGTCGTGAAGAGGTTAAAATTCTCATAGCCGGGCAAGACGGTCACATTTGTGAAAACTGTGTAGAACATGCCCGTGAAATCATCGAGCAGGAAATTAATGTTAAGCAGGAAATCAGCACAGCAGGTGGAAGTAATAAATTGCAGGTAAGGAAACCCCTAGAAATCAAGAAATTTTTAGACGAATATGTGATTGGGCAGGATGAGGCCAAAAAAGTACTTTCAGTAGCCGTTTACAACCACTTCAAAAGAGTAAACGCTAAATCGGTTTTGTCGGATGATGTGGAAATTGAAAAGAGTAATATAATCATGGTGGGCGAAACCGGAACCGGTAAAACCCTGCTGGCAAAAACCATCGCCCGGCTGTTAAATGTACCCTTTGCCATTGTAGATGCTACCGTATTTACAGAGGCGGGTTATGTAGGTGAAGATGTTGAAAGTATGCTCACTCGTTTACTTCAATCTTGCAATTACGATGTGGCCGCCGCCGAAAAAGGCATTGTATATGTAGATGAAATTGACAAGATTGCCCGTAAA
>CAIUKP010000138.1 GCA_903899675.1 uncultured Bacteroidota bacterium
AATTTTTTCTTATATTTGTATCATATCCAATGTTCAAGAACCGCTTACAATATCGTTTCGCAAAAAGCGTTATTATATACTACCGCGCAAGCAAAGTATTTAATATACCCCCCATGGCCTCTAAAAGACTGATTACCATCTTCTTTATTGGTATTCTTCAAGTAGCTTTTTCTCAACCTTCCTGCGTAATTCAAACTCGTTATTTTAGTGACGGTTTAACGGTTAAATATTTGGCCCCTTCTACCATTGAAACAAGCGGTGGTGAAACCTGCGGCCTGGGAGTGGAAATGGCAAGTGCATCCAATTATGTAACACTGGTCTTTACCTCCAATGGAGCACCCAAGCAATTAGAGGGTGATTTGATATTAAATTTTACAAATAAAAATTCCTTACAATTACCACAGGCTTTGGTGATGCTTAATCGGGTAAAGGGGCAACAGGTTACCCAATACACTTATTATATTCTGGAAAAATTCATGAACCAGATTTTAAATAGTAAAATAGAATCAGTATCGTACACTGTAAAAGGAGGGGAAATAAAAAACATTCCTTTAAAGCCAGAAATGGCTGATATCATTAAATCTGGTCTGTATTGTTTAAACCCATTACTCTAAGTGATTTTCTACACTTTCAGTTATTCCTTTCTTTTGCTATATTTTTAGTAAATTCATTTCTCAATCTAAAGTATGAGAAAAGTAATACCTCTATTTATTGCACTTGCAATACCTTTTCAATGGTTACTTGCACAATCAAATCCTACTTGGGCTCCAGTTTTTACGCAAATTAATCAGGAAGTACAGGAACATTCACAGGCATATAGTCAGTTGAAAGCGGCTACCTCTCAAATTGGTCACCGCCTTACCGGATCAGCTAATGGCAAGCGCGCAGAGGATTTTGCATTTGAACTACTTAAGTCTTGGGGCTTTTCTCAGGTTCGTTTCCAACCATTTGAAGTAGAAAGTTGGAGTAGAGGTACCCTTTCTTTGCAGGTTGGTACTCCCAGTCAAATGGTTCCCATCAAGGCAGTAACATTGGCTCACTCACCTGTAAAGTCATTCATCGAATTACCCATTGCTGATATGGGTAATGGATTAGAGGAAGATTACTTAGCCCAACCGGATAAAGTAAAAAATAAAATCGCCCTGGTATTTCTGGGTGTTTTACCCAATTCGAAACCAGGAACCGGAACCCTACATCGTTCCGAAAAAACTGCCTTAGCTACCAAATATGGTGCAAAGGGAATCATCATCATTAATACACCCCCCGGAGGCATATTATTAACCGGCACGGCTTCTGTTACTGGAAAGCTGATTCCTATTCCGGCAGTTTGTATTGGTAAGGAAGATGGCATGAAATTGAAAGAGCAACTATTACAAGCTCCCTTGCAGGCGAATATTAAAATGACCAACCAATCGGCAATGATTAAGGCACGAAATGTTATTGCAACCATTAAAGGCGCTTCTTTATCCAATGAAAAAATTGTAGTGGGCGGGCATTTAGATAGTTGGGATCTTGCAACCGGTGCTATTGACAATGGAATTGGTTCATTTTCGGTTTTAGATATGGCCCGTACATTCCAGGCGTTAAAAATAAAGCCTGCCAGAACCATCGAATTTGTGCTGTTTATGGGAGAAGAGCAGGGTCTGTTGGGTTCCAGACATTATGTGCAGGAGGCAAAGAAAAACAAATCACTCGGAAATATCAGATACATGCTCAATTATGATATGACCAACGACCCCAAGGGTTTTTCTTCCTCTATAGAAACCACCAAAGACTTATTCCTACAGATTGGTGCCGCAGTTCAACAAGTGGATGCCAGTTTTCCCAATACTTTCCGTTCGGGTGCCGGATTACATAGTGATCATCAACCCTTCCTGTTACAGGGCATTCCTACGGGTGGAGGCGCCGGTGGTTCGTTACCCAATAATGCCGGACCCTGTTATCACGCAGATTGTGATGGATTTAATCTGGTAGATGAGCAGGGCATGAAAAATACGGTTCGTTATAATGCCATGCTTGTTTATGGCTTGGCCAATGTTGCTAAAATGGATGCTAAGCCAATGACGGATGAAGAAACCCGCCTTTTTCTAATAAAAAATAAATTGAAAGAACCCCTTCAAATAGCGGGCGAATGGCGCTGGAAAGATTAGGGTAGTTGCTGCTTAATTAAGCTAGGAAATTTTTAGCTAAACCTTATCAAAAGGGCCGCGTAACTTCTATGGAAACGAGTCCGTTATTGTAATCCGAATAAGTGGGGCATTCTTTACACCATTCGGGTTTTACCCATTTCATAAACTCAGCCATATAGTAATAGTTATCTATTACAAATGCCACGGTTTCTCCAATCTGATAATCACTTTTATACGATACTCTCGTTGTAATTTCTTTGGCATTTTGGGATATAATAATAGCCATAAATTCTGAAAGGGTATTGCCATATTCTGGCTCCCCAGTTTTGGCAATATTAAAAGCTGCCTGTTTAGCTTTCTGGTATCGATAGCTACTGGCAAGCCGAATTCCTATTTTTTTCCAACTTTCTGGAATTTGGTGATGGGCAACCGACTGAAAACTGATGCGATCTATATTTCCGGCAAAGCTTGTGTGGGCGTAAAACTTATTATTATCCATGTTATACCGGATACACCTCGTTTTGGCAGAATCCGGAGAGTTTACCCTAGCTATACAGATACCCCTTGTTTCCAGCTCTGAGCTTTTGGTTACACTAAGATTTATGTCTAAGGGTATTTGAGTAAGCGCCGATTGGGCTTCTCCAGCGTTCACGAACGTAAACATCAGTAAATTTGTACCTATTAGTGCCAGTAGGTATCTGATGTTGTTTTTCATGGTTGGGTTTGAGCGCCTGCTTTATCCGGGATTGCCCAGACAAGAATTTAAATATTCGTAAAATTAACGAATCTTAACTATTTTACGAAGAACCTTATATTTTCCATCAATTTCGCCTTTTGCAAAGTTGAGCCCCAAAATATGCGCTATGAATGGATAAATATGCACATTATCAAAACCTGGTATCGTTTGTCCCCCTTCAATATTCGGCCCCCAGGCATAAAAACTGGCAAACATATCCTCCTCCCGATTATCGAATCCATGTTTTCCGGGCGACATTGGTCCTGAACCAAGATTAAATATGGCGGGCATTTTTGCCACGAGTATAATATCGCCAATCCTTTTAAAATAATCATCTTTTCCACTATAATGCCAGTATTTTGGCATTTCATTCTTCAAATAAACGTTGTACATTCCCTTATTTTCCTGCAATGCCCGATATTGTGGAAGGATGTCTGCAGGATCTTTTGCATATAATTGTACCATCGCATTGCCTCCCGGAATATGAAATCGGGAAGTATCTATGCAACTCGGCAAAACCATCACTTTTGCGGGGTCTATATTCGTCATACCATGGTCAGAAACAAAAACAAAATTTACGGGTAATCCCGATGCTACAGCCACTTGCTGCAACCGAAAAACCGCCTCATCCACCCATCTTACTGCTTTTCCGGTTTCTGCAGCTTCCGGACCGTAAACATGGCCGGCATAATCTACTTCCGGAAAATAAAAGGTAATAAAATGGGGTCTTTTATCCTCCGGAAGATTCAGCCAATCTCTAACAGCCTGCACCCGATTATCTATGGAAATTTTATCATTATAATTGTAAAAATACGTAGGGCGAATACCTTGAATGGCACTTTCTGATGCTACCCAATAAAAACTAGCACTTAACATACCCTGTTGTTCTGCCAATACCCATAAAGGCTTTCCTCCATACCAATAGGCATCTGCCACCTGTAGTTTGTTGGCCATCTGATAGGTTTGTCCACTCGCCCTATCGTAAAATCCGTTATCAACCAATCCATGGTGCGCCGGATATAAGCCGGTAACTATACTATAATGATTGGGGAAGGTGATGGTTGGATAACTAGCACGCATATATTCAGCAGCCGCCCCCTGCTTACTCAATTCAAGTAAATGGGTGGCTCCAAACTTTTTTGCCATATCTGCTCGGAATCCATCAGCAGAAATAAGTATTACATAAGGTTTTAATAATTGGTTTTGCTGGTTAACCCTCGTTGTATTCACCTGCTGAGTAATATCCTGCCCCTGAACC
>CAIUKP010000139.1 GCA_903899675.1 uncultured Bacteroidota bacterium
CCGTGGCAACAATTTTATCTGTTTACAAAGAGAAAGCAGAAATGTTATACAAGACGTTACGTACCAAACCAAACTGATAGGCGGCTTGTATCAATCGTCAGCCTTTTCAGTTGGATTTTTGCCCGTAAATAAAAAAATAAACTACTTACTGCAGGATAAAGACACCCTCGCCGTTTTTTCAGTAAGTTCTCAACCTATCCAAAAAGACAGCAGCTTTCTCTGGTTAAATCAGTGTTATAATGGCATAGAACTATCGAGTATTTTTTCGCTAGATCCGAAACCCAACCCTTTTCCGATGATTACGAAGCTAGAAATAAATGGAGAACTGCTGAAACAACCCTTTAGTATTTATATGAAAGGCATTGGCTACATTTGGAAAGAAATCTATTTCCAGGGCGAACTGGTAATGCTAATATATGGCAAAGACAAACCCGAAAGAATACTTATAAAAAACAAATCACTTAGTACCGCTACCATTCAGCAATTATTAGTAATTGCCCATTCAATAACCTATAGCATTCAAAACAGATTAAGTGAACTCCCTCAGTAAATGCATTGCAAAATCCTTAGTTGTAGCAATCAATTACAAATCCTAGTTTACCTTGTAGCATCAGATGAAAACACTCCGCATAATAAGTTATAATGTAAATGGTATCCGAGCTGCCCTCAATAAGGGTTTGCTGGAATGGTTGTCGGCTGATCTGGCAGATATCATTTGCCTGCAAGAAACCAAAGCCGAAAAAGAAAATATTAATCTAGAAGCCATTCACGCACTGGGATATGAAACCTATTGGTTTTCGGCACAAAAAAAAGGATACAGTGGGGTAGCCATCTTAACCAAAATTCAACCCGAACAAGTACTCCATGGGCATGGAGCTGCCATGAGTGATGCGGAGGGCCGGGTTATTCGGGCAGATTTTGAAACATTTACCCTAATCAATGCCTATTATCCATCGGGAACTAGCGGGGAAGAAAGGCAAACCTACAAGTATCAGTGGCTACATGAATTTACAGCGTACCTAAATGCCCTTAAAAAAGAAAAGCCCAATTTAATAGTAGTGGGCGATTATAATATAGCGCATCGGGAAATTGATATACACGATCCCAAGGGAAATAAAAAATCATCGGGATTTCTGCCAGATGAAAGGGCATGGATGGACAATTGGCTGGCAGATGGATGGGTAGATACTTTCAGGCATTGCAATCCATCACAAACAGGTGCCTATAGCTGGTGGAGTCAGCGATTCCCTTCTGTTCGTTTACAAAACAAGGGATGGAGAATAGATTATATATGCACAACAACACCCCTTGCCGATAACATTCGCTCGGCAGCTATTTTACCAACTATTC
This sequence comes from uncultured Bacteroidota bacterium, assembly GCA_903899675.1. Lineage (GTDB taxonomy): Bacteria > Bacteroidota > Bacteroidia > Chitinophagales > Chitinophagaceae > Sediminibacterium. Next base: position 1,351 of record CAIUKP010000139.1, read on the forward strand.
AGCACAGCGACCACTGTCCGGTATTTGTAGAAATTTCAATTCCCTAATCATTTTACACTATGCCAATCGTTTATAGTATTACCACTAAAGTAAGCAAGGAAATAGCTCCGCGTTGGCTTTTGTGGATGCAGGAAGAACATATTCCTGCCATACTGAGTACAGGCCATTTTAGTGCACATCAACTGCTACAATTGTTAGATCAGGATGATTCGGAGGGACCAACTTATTCTTTACAACTTACTGCCCAAAACAGATCTCTTTACGAAACCTATCTTAATGAATGTGCGCCTGCATTGCGCGAAGAAGCCTTCAGGCTATGGGGTAACCAATTTATCAGTTTCAGAAGCATTCTTGAAGTTGTGAATTGATTGTGGATAGTTTTTTGGTAAAAAGAACTGCCTACTTTGTGCTGAAAACCTGAACCAACACAAGGGTTTCAATCAAAACCGAAAGACAAAATTTTCTGAAACCCCTGGTGCCATTGAGTTTCCATTGAATAATTGGAGAATTAACAAAGCTTTTGTGCCCATAAATTTGGCTGAAACCTTTAATTGATAAG
>CAIUKP010000140.1 GCA_903899675.1 uncultured Bacteroidota bacterium
AAAAAAAGCACAGATGGAGATAAAAAGCTTAGTGGGCTTATCTTTCAGGATGGTATTTATCATACAATTTTTGTTATGTAAAGGAGCTGAACTATTAAAAAAACTAAATATATCGGATAATACTTTGCCAGCAGAATGGGTTTGGGTGGATTACGGAAAACAAATCGAATAATTAGTATGGTTAAATTAAGCAGCGGGGCAACCAACCAGCCCAAAACTACTAGGGTACTTTGTATAGATTCGGGGATGATGGTTTGTTTTCCATACATAATCCATAAAGAGGCAATAAAACAAGCATTGGCAATCCAGGCTATTCGGGATAAAAATAAAGTCCAATTCATAAATTATGAATCAAAATACCATTAATTTGCCGTAATTAAGCACGAAATGATGAAAAAAACAATTTGGAACCAAGTAGCACCCCATTTATTGGCAATTGGTATTTTTTTAGTGGTAGCCCTCATTTATTGTAAGCCCACCCTAGAAGGTAAGGTGCTTCAACAAATGGACGTAACCCAATGGAAGGGGATGGCACAAAATTCCTTTGCTTACAAGGAAAAGCATGGACATTTTCCACTTTGGTCGAACGGGATTTTTAGTGGAATGCCCGCTTTTCAAATTACCAGTGTAGGCAGTAATCCGGTTTCTATTGGATATGTGAATCAGATTCTTACTTTAAATTTACCAAAGCCTATCAGCTTTTTTTTCCTCGCCTGCGTTTGCTTTTACATCTTAACGCAAGTGATAGGAACTCGGGTAGCCATTGGAATTGCCGGGGCTTTGTCTTATGCCTATGCAACCTATAATCCTATAATTGTTGCCGTTGGGCACGATACCAAAATGCAGGCCATAGCCTATTTACCTGCCTTTATAGCTGGATTGTGGATGTTGTATGAAAAGCGGAATTATTGGATGGGCACGGCACTTATTGCTTTGTTTACTGCATTGCTAGTTGCTTCCAATCACTTACAGATAACTTACTATGCACTGATTCTGGCGCTTATTATGAGTATTGGATTCGGTATTCAATGGATTCGAGCAAAGGATTGGAAACATTTATCCCGTGCTGCCGGATTGGTGATAGTAGCAGCTGCCCTTGGGGTAATGGTAAATGCGATTACTTTATTCACAACCTATAGTTACTCAAAAGCCACCATCCGTGGCGGAAGTGAATTAGCTGATAATAGTAAGGGTGGTAAAACAAAGACTGGCCTAGGCAAAGACTACGCTTTGAGTTATAGTATTTATCCATCCGAAAGTTTGGTATTGATGTTCCCCTATATTTATGGTGGCAGCAGCGATAACAGACAAGTGGCGGAGGATAAATCTAAAGCCCTCGAAGCTATTCAACAAATGCCCCAAGAGTTAGGTCAACAATTAATAAATTTTCCCTTTTATTGGGGAGGAATTACAGAAGGTACTTCGGGCCCTCCCTATGCGGGCGCCATCATTTGTTTTTTAGCATTGATAGGATTTTTCTTAATAGATAAAAAACACCTTGGGTGGATGTTGGCAGCAATTGTATTAACCCTTTTTATGAGTTGGGGTAAATATTTTGAAGGGTTTACCGGCACTCTACTGAATGTATTACCACTGTATAATAAATTCAGAGCGCCGAGTATGATATTGGTTATTCATACCTTGTTGTTTTGTATGCTCGCCGTTATGGCTTTGCAGGTTATTAGTACAGAAAC
>CAIUKP010000141.1 GCA_903899675.1 uncultured Bacteroidota bacterium
AACAACGCAACGCACCCGTAGTGTCGCCTATTTTTTCAGTCAATTCTCCTTTTTTTGTCCAATAACCTGCCCGTAAACTGTCTCTTTTAATCAGCGAATCTACCTGGGCTATGGCTTCTTTTAATGCCCCAATACTATCCAATACTTCAATGACGGCTTCTCTAAGGGGGGTACTATCTGGATACTGATTTGCCCGTTTTATTTGCTGCATAATGGCAGCCGATTGATTAGATACTGGCAAATCATTGGGTGCTTTGGCCTGCTGGTTAGTAGGCTGATTACAGGCAAAAGCCAATAATAGCAAAGTAATTTTCCCGGGTAACTTCATAATGCAAAATTAGTATGTAATGCAACACTTGACACTAATTTGACAATTCCCTCACCATTCTCAGTTAATTTTGTACTCTTATTAACTTTAATTTTTCAACAGATGAACAGATTGCTCAGTTTCGTGGCCATCCTTTTTTGTGGTTTTACTTCGGTGGCACAAACTCCCAAAGTGGCTGCTGATACCCTTTTATTTGAAGGAGAAAAACATTTTAAAAATATCCAGCAACTAACATTTGGAGGGGATAATGCAGAAGCATACTGGAGCTTTGATGGAAAGTTCATCACTTTTCAACGCACCAATCCCAAGGAGGGATTACTTTGTGATCAGATATTTATTGGAAAAGCGCCAGTTGCCGGCGAGCAATTTACTTATCAAATGCTCAGCAACGGAAAGGGGAGAACCACCTGTTCTTATTTTTTAGCCGATGGCAAACACGTTTTATATGCATCCACGGCAAAGGGTGGCGATGAATGTCCACCTGTTCCAGATCGTACTAAATATGGCAATAAATACATCTGGCCCCTTTATAATACCTACGATATTTTTATAGCAGATTTGAAGGGAAATATTACCAGCCAATTAACCACTGCAAAAGGATACGACGCGGAAGCCACTTTGTCTGCGGATGGCAAAAAAATGATTTACTGCAGTGATAAAGGAGGCGATTTGGATTTATATGTGATGGATTTAAAAAGTAAAAAAGAGATTCAAGTAACCAGCCAGTTGGGCTATGATGGAGGTGCCTGGTTTAGCCCTGATGGAAAAAAAATTGTTTGGCGGGCAAGTCGCCCCAACACACCTGAAGCTATTGCTGAATATAAATCTTTGTTAGCGGAGGGATTGGTTGCACCCACTAATATGGAAGTATGGGTGGCAGATGCCGATGGTAAAAATGCCCGTCAGATTACCAACCTAGGTCAGGCCAACTGGGCTCCTAATTTTACACCCGATGGAAAACATATAATTTTCTGCAGCAATCATGAATATAAGCGGGGATTCCCTTTTAACATGTACCTAGTTGATTTGGAAGGCAATGGATTAGAGAAAATAAGCAGAGACAAAGGCTTTGATGCTTTTCCTATGTTTAGTCCAGATGGTAAAAAAATCATCTTTGCTTCTAACCGAAATAATGGAGGTACCCGGGATACCAATTTATTTATGGCCGACTGGGTAGAGTAATTTTTGAAAGATTCTCGGCTGTTATTATCATAGTTTTTCTATCTTTCCATAATTAAATTCATGATATGCAAACGGGACTGCTCCATTTACACAACTTGCTCCGCTGGGTTATACTTATTTTGTTGTTGCTTTCTATAGTTAAAGCCTATCAGGCTAAGTCGCATCCAGATTTGTATCCGGCAGGTAAACAACCGATCTGGTTATTTACTTTAATTGCGGCTCATATCACTTTGTTATTAGGCTTATATCAGTGGGGATGGGGTCGATACGGTTTTTTTACCACGGCACTTCCCGAAGGAATCAGTGTTATGAAAGATAAGTTCTTCCGCTTTTATTGGGTGGAGCATCCGGTTTCTATGATTCTCTCCATTTTGTTAATTACACTGGCCTATGGTGCCGGTAAAAGAGGTGATTACAAGAGAGTATTTTGGTTTTTTCTGCTTTCACTCATTATCATCCTGGTGAATATTCCATGGCCTTTTAGAGAGATTGTAGGCCGTTCCCTATTACCCGGAGGTCATTGATTGGCAGAGCGAGGTCCCAATTCTATTACTTCGCAATCCTGTATATTGTTTCTGTGGATATTGAAACGAACAATGGTTCTTTGCTGATGCCAGCCATGCGTGCCGGCAGCTCCAGGGTTCATAAGTAACACTAGGTTGGCAATATCGTACATCAATTTCAAA
>CAIUKP010000142.1 GCA_903899675.1 uncultured Bacteroidota bacterium
AATGCCGTAGTATCTCACAAAGCCCTGATTGAAAGTGATATCGAAGCTCAGCGCGCCGAAATCATGAGTAAGTTAGAGAAAGGTCAGGTATTGGAAGGAGTAGTTAAAAATATTACCGACTTCGGAGCCTTTATGGATCTGGGTGGATTAGACGGTTTATTGTATATCACAGATATATCATGGGGCAGAATCTCGCATCCAAGTGAAGTGGTGAAACTGGACCAGAAATTACAAGTAGTAGTATTGGATTTTGATGATGATAAGAAGAGAATCAGCTTAGGACTGAAGCAGTTAACTCCGCATCCATGGGATGTATTGCCAGAAGGTTTGGCCGAAGGAAGTGTGGTGAAGGGTAAGGTAGTAAACATCGAAGATTACGGTGCATTCCTCGAAATCCAGCCGGGTGTAGAAGGATTGGTACACGTTTCTGAAATTACTTGGGCCAATACACCTATCAATGCGAAAGAGTTCTTTAAACTGTCCGACGAATATGAAGCAAAAGTGGTAACACTGGATAAGGATGTTCGCAAGATGAGTTTGAGCATTAAGCAAATGACGCAAGATCCTTGGAATGAGATTGAAGCTAAGTTTCCAGAAGCAAGCAAGCACCAAGGATTGGTTAAGAATATTACTCCTTATGGTGTTTTTGTTGAATTAGAACCCGGAATTGGCGGAATGATTCATATCAGCGATTTGAGCTGGTTAAAGCGTTTCAACCACCCAACTGACTATACCAAAGTAGGGGAGAAAATCGATATCATAATCCTAAGCATAGACAAAGAAAATCGTAAGCTGCAGTTAGGACATAAGCAGTTAGAAGAAGATCCCTGGAATGCACTTGAAGAAACTTTTGCCGTAGGAACCGTTCATGAAGGTATGGTGAGTCGCAAAGAAGATAAGGGTGCATTGGTTCAATTGCCTTATGGATTAGAAGGGTTTGTACCTAATCGCCACTTGAATAAAGAAGATGGCAAGCAGGTTCAGGCTGATGAAACCGCTCAGTTTGTGGTAATTGAGTTCGACCGGAACGAGAAGCGCATTCTGTTAAGCCATTCCCGCATCTGGGAACAGCAGGAGGCAGAAGTGAAGGAGGCTGCAAAAAAAGAGGCCCGCACCGAGTCGGATAACACTAAAAAGGCTGTAAAAAATATCCAAGCGAAAGTAGAAAAAGCCACTTTAGGTGATTTGGGTGCTTTGGCCGAGATTAAAGCTAAATTGAAAGAAGACGAGGGAGATAATAAATAATACCCCTTCTTAACCCTTTATAAAGGCTGCTTTACGATTGTAAAGCAGCCTTTTCGATTGAATTGGACATTATTTTAGTTAATTCTTAACGCAACGCATGGGTTTTACAGAGTGTGTTGGTATAATTTGCCTGTAAATAGTTAATTTTGCCAACTTGTATGAATAGAATATTGTTGTTTTTATCCTTGGCTGTTATCATGATAACGGCTTCCTGCTCGGGGAAGTTTGGTAAAATCATGAAGAGTAAAGACTTTGAATACAAGTATAAAATGGCGGAAGAGTTCTATGCCAAAAAGGACTGGCTTTATGCACAGCAGCTATACGAAGATATTTTCCCTTATGTAAAAGGTACTCAGAGATACGAGGATATGTATTATAAATTCGCATATTCTTACTACTACGATCAGGATTATTTGAATGCTGAAAACCTCTTTAAAACCTTTGTAGAAAACTTTCCCACCAGTACCAGATCGGAAGAATGTGAATATATGCGGGCCTTTTGCTTTTTTAAGCAATCTCCCAAGGTTGAGTTGGATCAGACCAATACCAATAAAACCTTGCAGTTGATGCAGGCTTTTATAAGTACGCATCCCACTTCAACCCGTGTGAAAGAGGCGACAGATATTATAGAACAGTGCAGGGATAAACTGGAATTGAAAGAATTTAAAAGTGCCGAGTTGTATTATAATTTGGGTTTTTACAAAGCGGCTGCATTGGCTTTTGGGAATGTTTCTGATAATTTCCCTGAATCAAAAAAGGCAGACGAGTATAAGTACCTGGTTATAAAATCCTATCAACGGTATGCTGAAATGAGCTACGAGGATAAACAAAGAGAACGTTTTGAAAAAGTAGTGAATGAGTGTAATGATTTTTCTGAACGTTTTGCCGATAGTAAACATGTAACTGAAATCAATAAAGTAAAGACACAATCTATTAACTTTTTAAAAAATCTCCCCAAATGAGCAAATTGAGAAGACAGATGAGCGCCAACACACCCAGTGTAGTAGAAACCAAAAGCCTGATGGATGTAAAAGCCGTTACCGGTAACTTATACGAATCTATTGCAATTGTTTCCCGTCGCGCTAACCAAATAAACATCTCTCTACGTGAAGAACTCCATAATAAGTTGGAGGAATTTGCTAGCCATACCGACAGCCTCGAAGAGATTCATGAGAATAAAGAGCAAATTGAAATTTCCCGTGCCTATGAAAAAATGCCTAACCCGGCAATTTTAGCAACTCAAGAATTCATGGAAGGAAAAGTATATCACCGCAGAAACGACGAAAGTGATTTGTTCCGATAGACTAACTGATTTTACAGAAAGCGACAGTGAAAACTGTCGCTTTTTTTTGGCTGAATTTTTACAAGGTAGCAGCATTCTTTATTAATGGGATGCTGTATCTTTAGAAACAATAATTG
>CAIUKP010000143.1 GCA_903899675.1 uncultured Bacteroidota bacterium
AGGCAGGAATAAGCTAATAATATTGACCATCTGGTTAAGTTTGAGATTGGGAAAAGAAATGTTACAAGAACCAGTGAAATGATTGTTATAGGGCTGCTTGCAAAATTTCTATCTTGACCACCTTGCCTTGTAGTAAGTAGAAGCGATGTGGAGATTAAAGCAATCAATATCCCAAAATGTTGTGGGCTGGGCAACCCTTCATAAATAAGACCCGAAAACACGGAGATGGTAATTAAGGAATGGATTGCAATGGTCCGATTGTACCTGCCCTGCCTTTTTTCCATAAAATTACACCCTTGCGATAGTCATCTACTAAACTTGGGCTTTACGTTGAGACGTATGATGGTGCCTTGGAATGTTTGAAATGTCATATGCAAAAAATCCCAGCAGTAACTGTAATCCTGATAGAAATGTCATAGCTGTCAGAATTAGGGTGCCAGTCTGAGTTGGGACTCCATAATTCAGGGAGTGAATCCAACCCCGCCCGCCTACAAATAAGCCAAATCCAATAAGGAAACTCCCAAGCAATAATTCGAGTGAGGCTAGATTGAATTCTCTCAAATAGTAGTTATACAAAATCCGCTTAAGAAAGTTTCTGGTGTGCTTAAAACTAAACTCAAAAAAACTTGAAAAAGGCTTTAAGCTGCTGACTTCGTCCCCATATACCGGTTCCATAGGTACATCCACAACGACTGCCCGGGTAAGGTTTAGGCGAAACAGCATATCTGATTCAAAAAAGTACCGGTCACTTATTTTAGTAAAAGGTAATTTTTCAGCAGTTTCTGATGTGATTGCAATAAAACCATTGTTGGGATCAAAAATATCCCAATAGCCACTTGATAATTTGGAAAAAAATGACAATCCCAAATTCCCAAGTATTCTGATCGTTGGCATCTCCTTGATCTTCTCAACATTAAAGAAGCGATTTCCTTTTGCGTAATCTGCACGGCCATCAAGCAGAGGTGCAACTAATTGAGTAATCAGATCAGGGTTTATTTGGCCGTCACCGTCAACTTTCACAAGTACTTTTGCCCCACCATTTAATGCAGCCCTGATACCTGCCTTAACGGCTCCGCCTACACCCAAATTCACTTCATTTTGAATCACCTGAACTCGAGAGTCACGACACTTTTTAGAAACTAACTTGCCTGTTCCCTCAGGACAGGCATCATCAACTACATAAATATGGTCAACTTCCGGTCCAATTTTTGACAACACATCCAAAATTTGGTTCGAGACTTTGTAGGCCGGAATAATTACAGCAATACTTGAATTCAAAGGGATTGCACCTCTTTTTGCCACTCAGTTAGATTATCAGGGTTCCAAGAGAATTGAGGTATTAAGGGAACAACATGGGCTTCAAATTTCAAGTTTGCTTTTCAACGACAATTAGCCAATGAATTGCAAGGAGATTTAGTACGGTAAGGCGTTTTTCGAGCTTTGCAAGAATAGGAAAGACCCCTTTCGGGGAAATACGCCGAAAATTTAGACCCCCAGTTAATAAATATCTAAGCCCACTTCTAATCGAAATTGTTTCAATTATTCTGAGCCTAGGATTCTCCATTTCAAATTTTTTACGGTCGCGCACAAAAACAATGTGGC
>CAIUKP010000144.1 GCA_903899675.1 uncultured Bacteroidota bacterium
CGCTCCAGTTTTACATCCTCAATCTTATCGAGTTTATCCAATCGTTTTTGCACACTTTGTGCCTGAGCAGCTTTACTGGCTTTCGCCTTGAATCGCTCGATAAATCTTTCCTGCTGGCGAATAAAATCTTGCTGGTTTTCAAATGCTTTCTGCTGCATTTCTATCCGAATGGCTTTCTCTTCTTGGTACTGGTTATAATCACCCGTATAAATATGCAGTTCCTGTTGATACAGTTCTACAATTTTATTTACCATTCGATTTAGAAAAAACTTATCGTGACTTACAATTACCACACTGCCTTTATAGTGGAGCAGGTATTTCTCTAACCATTCAATAGAGGGAAGATCGAGGTGATTGGTAGGTTCATCCATCAGCAACACATCTGGTTGTTGCAGAATCATTTTTGCGAGAAGTACCCGCATCCGCCAGCCCCCACTGAATTCCTGATAGGGGCGAACCAGGTCTGCATTGCTGAAGCCTAAACCATGGAGCACTTCTTCGGCTTTATGATGAATATTATATCCATCCAGCACATCCATTTCATGCAATGCATCGGTATATTGTATTAACAAAGCTTCATTCTCAGAATCTTGCTCTAATTGCTTTCCCAAGGTTTCTATTGCACGCTCCAGCTCCATTACCCTTTCAAAGGCACTGAGGGCTACCTGGGTGATATTATCTGATGTATCAAAACTCAATAAATCTTGGTGCAAATAGCCAATGGTGGTTTCCTTGCTTTTCTCAAGTGAGCCTTTGGAAGGGGTATATTCTCCCACCAAAACTTTCAGCAGGGTACTTTTACCCGTTCCATTATAGCCCACCAGTCCAATCCGCTCACCCGGCTGAATATGCCAGGTAGCATTTTCCACAATTACACGGGCTCCAAATTCAAATGTTACATTTTGTAATCCAATCAGCATAATTTAGCACTTTTCGCGGCAAAGGTAATCAGTTCGGGCTGCTATCCAATTAACAACATTAATTATGAGAAAGGGTTTGTTTATTTTATGGGTTTTTGTGGTGGCCTCCTGCGGGGCACCTACCTCCAACAACATTGCTAACCATACAGGAAAATCAATCATTCTAGCCGATTCGGCCCAATTAACCCAGGTATTGGCTTCCAAACTATTGAACCAATACCTGCAAATGAAAACCGTATTGCCGATTTTGAAAGATTCTGCTACACTTCGGCAGCTAGCCAGTGAAATGATTTTGCTTACAGACAGTTTACATACTGCCGCTGCACAATTACCAGAACCACTCCAGGATAGTGTTTCCTCCATTGCACAGGCAATCTCCGATGAATTAACGGGGCTGCAGGCCGAAACCGATGCCCATGAAATTAGGATGGCATTTCAGCTAACCGGTTTAGAAATTTTTCAACTGCTCAAATGGGTGGAATATCGCCGGGTAAGCGTTTATAAGTTGAGAGACGAAAACTCCCTGTATGGCAGAGGCGCCGAATGGCTGGATATAGTAAGAAACAGTCAAAATCCCTATGAAAATAAACCGGGCACCCGACCCTGTGAGTTGATAGACTCGATTAAAGTACAATAGAGGGCTATTGCTTAGTGGGTTTGTACTCAATAATTACTTTAGCATTTTTCTGCTCATTGGAAGCCAGAAAAATTTCTTGCCGCTTTTTTCCACCAGAAGTAACTACCATTAAAGCAGTATTGGGAGGAATATCTCCTAAATTTTCGGCTACTACTACTATCTCGTGATAGTTTTCGTTTCTATTGCACTTGATATGAAAAGTTATAGGTGTAAAATTCAACCGCTGATTGGCAGTTACCAATTCGTTATTATGATATACGGTAATGGTGTCGTTGTCGATGGTTCCATTATCGTATAAATCGATTCGAATATCTTCCTGATCAGTAACAATGGTTTTAACCAGTGTATTCTCCCTTTCTAATAAAACCTTTGGAACCGGCACTCTAGGCATTACCTGCTCCGTAATTTTTTTATTAGATTCCGAAGCCAACAAATCTTTAGAATTGGATTGGGTTTCACGGGGTGTTTGGGTGGTAGACTCAGGTATAGAGCGGGGAGCAGCGGGTACAGTTGCTGATAATTTGGGTGTTGAATTGCCTGCAGTAGCAGAACCGGGGCTAGGAATCGACGTTTTGGGTGATGCCGTGATTTCTTTTGTTGTTGGGGGTTTTACCGGTAACGATTTAGGCTTTGAAAAATCTTCTCTAACAAAATCAGTCTGCTTAACTTTTTCCAAGTGAATTTTTCCAGACCCACAATCCGACTTATCCTTGATGTTCAATGAAAAAAAGGTTCCGTCTAAAAATTCCATTTTTCCTATAGAAGAATAATCGAGATAGCAAGTCATTAAACAAGCCTCACTTTTTCCGGCTATTTTTAACTCTACCAGTTTTGTTTCCTTTAGCAGCAAGCTCCGGTTACCAGGGGTAAAGATGCCGGTCATATCAGCTTTCCCATAGAATACGGTAGTTTTATAAGAATAACTTACGCCCCTAATTGCATTTTTTTCTTGCATTAATTGAATTTCAAA